>CALFSX010000172.1 GCA_937916515.1 uncultured Planctomycetaceae bacterium
TGGTGGAGGGTTAATAGTTGTTGCCCAATACGATGTACGTACGTCAGTCGATGTGAGGTGTTGGCATAAGGGTTGGGTTAACGTTTAGGCTAGCACCAGAATTGGCCGCGACGCGGAAACGTTGTATTGCACAGTGTGCTGATTCGGGAAAACCCGTCTGGCAATTGTGCCGAATGATCAGACGTTCAGTTACAGCATCGGTTTTGCCAGCATCGGTTTTGCCAGCAGCGGTGAGGCTGTTGCTGCTCTGAAGTCGGAATGATTTTGGGGTTTGTTCGCGATTGTTGAATTGGAAATTTTGGAGCCTGCCTCAGCGAGGAAATTCCCGGCGTTCGCAATCTGGTTGAGTTGCGTACGACTACGTTTTCTGAAGGTTTGCGATTCTGGCAGACTGGGTTTGTGCCGCGGAAATCGGGAATCTGCGGTCCGGGCAGAATTCTGTGAAGTGCCTCGACTGGCCCATCGCCTGTTAATTTATGCGTTTTGTTAGGGTTTTTCCTGCGGTTTAGACACGTATTCCCTGGAAAACCGGTCCCAATCGACGGAAGTCCGCAGCTTGCGTTTCTCCGAGAGCGACCGCAGCTGTATTCTTCTGACTAAACCGTGCCTGGTTTCGTTCCAGGATTGGCGCGTGTTCAGCGAATGACGGGTTTGGATACCGTCTTCCGAATTCTTATTCTGGTCTCTCAGGCCGGGCCTGCAATTTTCAACGCGAAGATTTTTCGCGAGAACTAAATATGGACAATCGTCGGTTCGTCACTTTTCTGGTTTTCTTTTTCGCGTTTACGTATCTGTACAACGGGATCATTGTTCCGAAGTTTTTCCCGCGGCCTGTTCCGGTTGTGGATGGAGACATCGCGGAGGATGAGGCTGGTGCGGAAGCAGATGGGGAAACATCTGTTGCTGCTGAAGCGGATCCTAATTCAGGCGATCCGGACGTCGCTGTTGACGTCGTGGAAGACGCTGAGCCAGCGGTACACCCGCATCGTCTGTTGAACATTGGCTCGCTTGACCCCGAGAGCGGTTATTTTCTGGACGTCGTTTTGAACTCCGCTGGTGCTGCGATCGAATCCGTTAAGTTAGCGGATCCGAAGTTCAAAGAGCTTAAGGATGCCACAGAACAGGTTCAGGTTGTTGGAACCAATTCCACAGAAGATCGAACGTTCACAACAGCGATTGATGCAATCGACGAACAGCTGAAGAAGCACAAGCTGACTTTGGAAACCATAGATTGGGAAGTTGTTTCATCGGATGCAGGGCATGCGACCTTTGCTTTTGAGTCACCCAATCATGCGTTGAAGGTTGAGAAGACTTATTTTGTGAACAAAGTGGAGTTCGCTCCGGGTGAGATCAAAGAAGCCTTCACGACCGAATCATCAGGCTTCACCATTGAATTGGAACTAAAGGTAACCAACCTGTCAGATAAGGCGGTTCCTGTTGTGTACGAACTGCAGGGGCCAGTTGGCGTGGTGCTTGAAAACGAAGAGCACACTCGGAAGTATCGCGATATCAAGATCGAGTTTCTTGGCGAAGACGACGACGTCACTCTGGGAGCCAAGGCGGTCGCCAAGCTGTGTGAGACAATGGGTTTTGGCACAAACGAAGCCAAAATCCGTGCCGCGCTAAAGCAGAAGGAAGCCTGGACAGGAGCCTTCCGCTACGCGGGTGTTGATGTGCAGTTTTTCGCCGCGTTGGTTGCGCCACTGGATGGTCGCGAAGAAGCAGAACGTATCTCGAGTCGGTGGATCGATCGCACGTATCCCGTGATGATTCAGGAAGATCGCGTTGATGTGAACATGAGCGACATCAGCTTCCGCATGGTGTCGAATCCGCAGGAATTGGCTGCCAAAGGTGGTGACGATTCTGTGACTCACAAGTACGCCTTTTTTGTCGGACCCAAGCGAGCGACATTGCTTGACCCGGAGCCCATGCGGGCCGATCAGGTACTGGACTATGGAAGCTATTTCGGATTTATCGCTCGAGGCATGCATTATCTGTTGGACACTTTCTATGGCTGGGGAATGCCATATTTTCTGGCGATCATCTGTCTGACGGTACTGGTGCGAGGATGCATGTTCCCGCTGTCTCGCAAGCAGGCGATTAGTGCGGCCAGAATGAAAGATCTGCAGCCGAAACTGGCTGAACTGAAAGTTAAGTACGGAGACGACAAGGAAAAGTTTGCCAAGGCTCAAATGGAGCTCTGGAGAAAGAACAACATCAATCCTTTGGGAGGCTGCCTGCCATTGTTCTTTCAGTTTCCTGTCTTTATTGCTTTGTACACATGCTTGAACACGGCTGTTGATCTGCGGTTGTCCAGCTTCTTGTGGATTGAAAACCTGGCGGCTCCTGACGCGCTGATGCGGATGCCGAAGCTTCCGTTTCTTGGTTCCGACTTCAATCTGTTGCCTTGCATCACCGTTGTTCTGTTTCTGATGCAGCAAAAAATGTTTATGCCGCCACCAGCTGATGAGCAAGCGGCCGCTCAGCAGAAAATGATGAACTTCATGACCGTGTTCATGGGGGTTATGTTCTGGCACGTTCCGGCTGGTTTGTGTATTTACTTTATCGCATCCAGTGTTTGGGGAATTGCAGAACGAAAACTTCTGGGCAACACAAAGCTGGCTACTGACGAAGACGGCAGCGACGGCGATGATGGCGAACCCAGCGTCAAAGTCATTCCGCCCGGTAAGGGTGGCCAGGCTAAGACAGCATCTGCGAAGCCGGAATTACCTGCCAAGCAAGGATTCATGGCCAAACTGATGGCCGCTGCAGAAGAGGCTCAAAGGCAGACGGAAAACAAGCGCGAAAAAGAAGGCAAGGGTAAAGGTAAGAAGAAGGGACGCTAGATTGCTTTTGGCGCTGGTTGTTGCAGCTGATGCCTGAGTCGTCGGGTGGTGTTCTTTCAATCACCTGCTGGCGCACAATAGCAAACATCTTGTCAGAGCCTTCGCTTACACAGAACGGATGTTGTTTCGTAATCTGGCTGAATGCCGTTAGCTGACCATCAACCTATGTCGCTGGATTTTCAGGATACGATTGCCGCGATCGCTTCTCCGCCGGGACCGGCAGAACGCGGCATTATTCGTATCAGTGGTGTGGCTGCAGTGGCTTCGGTGGCTGACGTGTTTCATCCAACTTGTGAAGGTGTTGCGTTAGCTGAGCACCGGCGACCGATTCGTATCGACGGTTGCCTGCATTTAACTTCACTTCGTGTACCACTGCCCGCTTCGCTGATGCTGTGGCCAACTGACCGCAGTTATACCGGTCAGCCGATGGCCGAGTTTCATACCATCGGCTCCCCTGCTCTGCTGGATGCTGTGCTGGAGACGTTCTTCCAACATGGAGCTCGGCCGGCGAATCGTGGTGAATTCACTATGCGAGCCTTCATGGCCGGGCGAATCGATTTGCTGCAGGCGGAAGCCGTACTGGGAGTCATTGATGCAGCCGATCATGAAGAACTGCAAACCGCATTGACTCAGCTGGGCGGCGGCATCACTTCCAAACTGGCAGGTGTTCGATCACGGATTCTGGCGCTGCTGGGTGATCTTGAAGCTGGATTGGACTTTGTTGAGGAAGACATTGAATTCATTACGCAACAGCAGATTTGCGATCGGCTGACACAGTGCCTCAGCACACTGGTTTCGTTGGCAAGCGAATCAGATGCTCGACTGCCATCCGGATATCGCCGCCGTGTTGTGTTGGCTGGGCTACCGAATGCTGGCAAAAGCACATTATTCAACCGTTTGATTGGGGCTACCAAAGCAATCGTTTCACCGGTTGCCGGCACTACTCGAGATTACCTTTCGGGGGTCGTGCATTTTGCAGACGTGGAAGCCGAACTGATCGATACCGCAGGCTGGGAGACCGCATCCGATCTAATCATGGAACGTGCTCAAGGGCTTAGAGCCGAACAGCTGGATGTTTCCGATGTTGTTCTCTGGTGCACGGCGGCTAACTTGACTGATGATTTTGCCATCCAGAACGCGGAACTAAAGCGGCGACTTGAATCAACGGGATCAGACGTTGTCGAAATTCTGACTCAGGCTGACCTTGTTAGTGATGAACGTGCTTCCGAAATTTCTGCCAGCCCAATTTCACTGACAATAAGTGCTGAGACCGGCGAAGGCATGGCTGAACTTGTTGAAACGATTGCAGGCCATTTTACGGCGGCATCGTCGTCGCGTTCAGAGTTGCTCGCTTCAACGTCCGCTCGTTGCAGAGATAGCTTAAAGAAGTCTCGCACGGCGATTGAAGCGGCCATTCATTCGGCGGAAAATCGGTTGGGCGATGAAGTCACGGCGTTCGAGCTGCGCGACGCGTTGCACGAGATCGGGGCGATTTTGGGCGAAGTTTATACAGACGATATTCTGGATCACATCTTCAGCAATTTCTGCATCGGCAAATAGACCTGCTTTGCACGAATGAGCAGCTGTTGTTTGTTTTGCCGTTCGCTGCAGACTGCGAAAATTATCCGGCTTCAAGAGGGATGCTGCCCAGCGCCTGTGCTCCACACTGCGTCAGCACGGATTTTCCGATGCTAAGAAACATATCGTGTGAAATGCTGTTCAACGAACGACCTTCTTCGCTGGATTCTTTTTGATTCCAGACGGCCGTTAAAAACGCAGTGGCTTCTGAGGCGGTACCCGCTACGGCGCCTTTGACAACAGCGGGACCAACACCTTCCGGTGCAATAATCAGTCCCGCGGCAACCACGGTGATGACGGCCGCGGCCACAGCGATTTCAACTTTGTGTTCGTCAATCCATACCCAGGCAACTCCTGCTGCATCTTTGACAACTCGCCAGGAAGCAGGAATCGCCGTGCGTGCCCAGGCGATGCCGTTCGCCGCTTTCACCTGGACCCATAAACTGAATTCGCCTGATTTTTCCTGAGTCACCGTCCAGGTATTTCCAATACTGCTGGACGCCCATTCTGTGGCGTCTCCAGCGTTGGCGGAAATCCACTGCCAGCCATCGGTGGTCGTGTCTGCAGACCAGATCCAGGCCGTCTGTCCAGCATTCAGAACCATGGTTGTGCCGGAATGAAATTTTTCGCTGACAATCGTCAGGCCGGAAGACGTCGTTTCAGAAACGTACTGCCAGGTTCCGTCCAGTGTGCTGAACGTGGATGAGTTTTCGGTTTCAGAAGCTACAGCTGTCTCTGACTTCGCAGTAGCGTCATCGGTTTTGGAATTACCGCAGCCAAGGATTGGGGTGAACAGCAACGAAAAGCACAGCAGGCAAATCGTGTTGCGATCCGTGGTTGAGATTCCTGTAGATTTGAATTGCCACATGAAGCAGCCTTTCCGGAACATTTCAGGCACGTGTCTACGGCAATCAGGTCCTTTTACCCGTTCGTCCGTTGGGAAAAAATATTGCTCATAGGCAGCACTGTAAATGGGTTTGGATCTGAATTGTCGGAAATATTCAACTGCCGATGGCGAGCGTCAGCAATTCTGAGGCTGTTGAGCTGAAAGTGGTCGCTTAAGAAAACAGTTGGACTGCAAATAAGAAGCCATGTGTCAGCGGCAGAAATTTTTGCGGTTCTGCGAGCAATTTTGGCGTATCGGCTGTCCTTGCGGATAGACTGGTTGGTTGTCTGCAGATAGCCAGACGTTCGCTGCGTCAGTGAAATGGCGGAGAGGAAAGTCCGGGCTCCATAGGACGCAATGGTGGGTAACGCCCACCGTCCGCGAGGATAGGGCAAGTGCAACAGAAAGCAAACCGCCTGAACAGGGTGCTCATTGAGTAACTTGTGAAGCGAAGCTGGCAACAGTTTCCGAGGTAAGGGTGAAACGGTGCGGTAAGAGCGCACCAGCGGTTCAGGTAACTGAATCGGCTGGGTAAACCCCATTGGGAGCAAAGCTAAGCAGAAGGGAGTGAACTTTCGGGTTCACGCGATTTTGTCCGAATCGCTCTACCTTCGGGTCAGCTGCTTGAGGTGCCGAGCAATCGTCATCCTAGATAAATGAACGTCACGGGCAGGAAACTGCCTTCGACAAAACCCGGCTTATCGGCCATCTGCAGACACATTTTCTGACGATGCACCAAGTCCTTTGACTTTGGTGAACTATTGGTAACTATGTTGTGGTTAGGGGCTAATTCAGAATCAAACTCACACAACCTGCTCATTTCGTATAGCGACAACGGAGCGGCTCGGCGATTAGAACGTCCCACGTTCTTCCGCGTGCCACGCGACCGGGTCAAGGGCGAAGCCTTTGTTGGCAAAATTACCAGAACCACGTTTTCATGATGTTTGACGAATTTGAACGCGAAATGCACTTCCGCAGAATGTGGGAAGCGGTCCGCATCGAACGCGGCGTGAAATACTCGCTGTTCACGTTTGGTGATTCAAAACTGCCCTATTTTCTGGTGACGCCGCAAAGTGGCGACGGCGACCTTGTAAAGGTGTGTCGAGGACAGGTAACGATTTCTCGGGCTCGCATTATTACACCCGAAAACATGCGTCCGGAATTTCGTGAACTGTTTGAAGACAGCGAAGACTTCGGTCTGGCCGAATTCATGATGGCTCGGTCTGCCGCGTTTTCCAATCTGAAGTTATCCAACGAACGCGGCGCTGAACGCATCGTCACAGATACAGTGGAAGAAGCTATTGACCGGCTGAATACGCAGTTGGACGATGAAGAGGAAGAGCACGTTGCAATTCTGTCGGCCCCCATTGGTTTGACCGGCATCGCTTTGCTGAAGTACGCATCGCAACGCATTACGGATAGTGCTCACGACAATCTGAACGAATTGCGGGAACGCGGATTTCTGCCGTAAAGCTGCGTTACAGCTTAAGCTTCGGGTAGTGGATCTTGTTAAAGGTCCTTGTTGATTCGGGATCTTTAACAAGATCCCCTATCCGCCAACACCATTGCTTTGAATTCACGTAAACGGCGTCGATTTTGAATTGACACTTGGTTGCCTGATTTGGGCACTTCGTAAAGTGTGCATGTGGCCCGAAATTTCGGTGGATCACGTGGGTGGCTGCGGCTTGTAGCCACTTGTGAATCTGCATTTCCTGCATGAGTGTCCCACAAACTGACTCGCTGGGCTTCCTGTTTTGCGTATCTTCACAGACGTCGGCCTGGCAATCTCAACAACGTCAAATCGGTATAGCAGCACTTTTGCTGTGTAGGTATAAAGTTGCCAATCGTCATTAAACCGTGAGGGGCCCGGATTCGCTCTTTGAGAGCGGCGATGCTGTGAACACGCCAATGGATTGGTTGGAACGCAGCATTTTCGGGGTTCACCACTTTCGAGCACTTCCATCGGAAGGAGTCCGATGTTCAGGTCATCTGTTCGCTTTACAGCATCGTTTTCTGCATTCTGCGCCGTTTTTGTGTGTGCATTTTCGTCGTCCGAGTTGCTTGCTCAATCTCAGACGGCAGAAATGCGCCCCGATCAGCAGGCCGCTGCTCGGCAAAGGGTTGCGCTCCAGAACCAGCAGCTTATTGCGCCGCAGCAACAGGTCTCGCCCGAGCTCTGGAAACTGCTTGACGACTGGGCCAAGGGGAGCGGCGGCATTAAGAGCCTGTCCGGCAAGCACGAGCGGCACGTTTACGATGGGGCTTTTGAGATCGAAAAAGTATCGGACGGTAGATTCTGGTACGAATTTCCCGACAAGGGGCGTATCGATGTCGATGCGATCAAGATATCAGAAAATGATCTGGCTGAAAGAAACAAACCCGAGGCCAAAGTTGAACGCAAGCAGAACGGTCAGCCGTACGAATTGAAGTCGGACGATCCTGAACGTTGGTTGTGCGACGGCGAAAAAGTTTACGACATCAACGATGCTCAGAAGTCTGCCAAGGTGGCTCATTTGCCACCGGAATTGCGTGGCCAGAACATTATGAACAGTCCTCTTCCGTTTCTGTTTGGCATGCCAGCAGATCAGGCGGTTGAGCGGTTTCATATGAAAATTGATAAAGACTATCGTCCGGAATACGACATCGTGCTGCTAAGCGCGGTGCCTCGCTGGCGTCAGGATGCGGAAAACTGGAAGTCGGCTCAGATCTATCTGGACACAAAAACCTATCTTCCATCCGCTGTAAAGTTGATTGATCCAGCAGGCACGAAACGCACCGTTTACAAGTTTTCAGACATGAAAATTGGAGGCGGAATTGCTGACTTCTTCAAGAAGGACCCGTGGAATCCTCGAATCAATGGTTATCAGATTCACGTCATTCAGCCGGGGCAGGATGGTTCTGAGCAGCCCATGGAACCTCAGGCAATTGCAACTGGCGGACCGATCATGGTTCCCAACGTGGTTGGACAGAATCATAAGACGGCTGAGGAGATGTTGATCAAGGCCGGGATTCCACCGGAAAATATCAGTAAACAAAACTATGGACCGGCTCCCAAAGCAGAGTGGACATACCTGGTGCGAACTCAGGAACCAGCCGCCAATACTCATTTTGATCCTGCAACAAAAGTGGTCCTGATGATCTTTGATCGCCCGCAACAGAATGCTGGTGTGGCTCCGGTTAGTGGGACGCAACAGCGAACTGGCAAAGTTTCACTGCGTCAGGAATAGCGTTGTTTTCAATCGTGAAATGACTGCATTTCGCGAATCTGGTCTTGCCTGGTTTTACTAAACTGCCGGACCGGAACGTGACTGTTACAGTTGAATCAACTGTTCGGATTATGTCGATGTCTGTTGAGTGTAGTCATGCGGCCGTTCACCAACGTTCGGCGCTGAACCAATCCGTTGGTAAAGCAGAGAAGTGAATAATGGAAGATCAACAAACCATCCCACAATCAGACAATGAGCAACCTCGGCTGAAAAGTCGTCTTGGTCGCGGCCTGAACGCACTTCTTGGCAGTTCGTCCGATGACGATAGTCAGCAGCGAGTTGCCATTCGCCTGCACGCCCCTGAACAGGACGAAATCAGTGTTGAACTGATTGAGCGAAATCCATTTCAGCCGCGTCGCGAATTTGACCAACGCGCCATTGATGAACTGGCGGAGAGTATTCGCAAGCACGGAATTCTTCAGCCACTTCTGGTGCGCCCGAAAGGTGACGGCTATCAGCTGATTGCCGGCGAGCGACGTTGGCGAGCGTGTCAACAGGTTGGCATGGAAACCGTTCCATGTCGCGTTGTTGAGCTGGAAGACAAGCAGGTTTGCGAAGCCGCCATCGAAGAAAACCTGAAACGCCAGGACCTGAACATGGTTGAGAAGGCTCAGGCGTTTAAAGAATACCTGGATAACTTCGGCGGTACGATCGAAGACCTTGCTAAACAGTTGAGCATGAATCGTTCGACGATCAGCAACATGATGAGACTGCTGGAACTGCCTGATGTTGTGCAGGACGCTGTCCGGCAGGATCGCATTTCCGGTGGACACGCCCGAGCTTTGTTGGCGCTATCACCAGATGCTCAGATTGAACTGGCGAAGCAGGTTGAAGATCAGCAACTGTCTGTTCGCAAAACAGAAGAAGCGGTTCGCGAAATCCTGAAGTCGCACAATGGTGTTGTGCCACCCGCTGTGGAAAAGTCAGGCAATGGGAAGCCCGAAGTGACGGCTCACGTGCTGTCGCTGCAGGATCATCTGCGGAACCACTACGCCGCCAAGGTCGACATCAAACTGAAGAAAACAGATCAGGGACAGATCGTCATTCACTTTACGTCGAACGACGATTTTGAACGGATCATCGGGCAGCTGCGCCGCGCTTCGTAGTGCTTTAAGAGACATTACTAAAGATGATGTGCCCACGGTGCGCGCATAATTCTCGAAGCGACAACGGAGCGGCTTGGCGATTCGAACTTTCCAAGCTCTCTGGCATGCCACGCCACTGGGGCAAGGGCGAAGCTCTTGCTAAACGAGGATGCAAGTTGCCGGTTGCAGGGCTTCATGCTATGCAATCGGGGCATTCTTTTCGCGTGACATTCGTCGGTCGAACACTTCCTGGACGCTGACTTTGATTGTGTGGCACAACGCATCAAGGTTGAGGTCGTCTTCGTCATAGCCGAACGGTTCTTCAACGTGTTCCGCCACGGTTTCCATGCCCAGCATGAAGTAGGCGATGATGCCTGTCAGCGGTACAGTCCACCAGCGAAAGCTGTCGGCGATTCCCCATGGTAGAGTCACCAGGTAAAGGAATACGCATTGTCTGGCAAAGGTTCTGTAAGACCTGACAACTCGAGTATTGCGGATTCGTTCGCACCCGCCGCAGATGTCCAGAAACTGCCGCGATTCCGCATCCAGAACCCTTAGATCGTCCCCGTCGATGAAGCCGTTGGCTTTCCACGATCCGATTTCTTCGTACATTCGAGTAATCAGGTACGCAGGAACATGTGATGGCCGATCTTCGCACGATTCGAATCCCTCAAGCTTCTGCAGTTCGGCACCTTCCCGAAGATGGTCCTTTAACGCAAACGCAAAGGCAACGATCTCAAGGCGAAACTTCATGAGTTCGTCGTCGCCGGCCTTACACAGGTCGGCAACTTTGATGGCCATGTTGCGGCTGATGTTGACCAAGCCACCCCACAGCTTGCGAGCTTCCCACCAGCGTGCGTAAGACGAATTTGTGCGGAACACCAGCAACCAACCCAGCACGAGTGTAAATGCTGCGTGCAGGTCGTGCGGCATTTCAATGAAGTGTTCGTAGTTGGATTTTGTTTCCAACCATGCGGGAATGACGGCATACAGCGAAATTCCAGCGGCATACAGGGCAACGTTGCGAAGTGTTTCGCTGCGAGCGATTTCGGTGACGAATTTTGAAGGCATTACTGGCGTCCGGTCATGTAGCGGGCCGTTGGTTGTTTGGCTGTGATGGTGATTGGGCAATCAAAGCTCAGCGGGTATTCGGCATTTTCTGATGTCATGGTCATGCAGCCTTCGCGTGACTGCTGCATTTTCAGGACAGTGGGATGAAGCGTTTCATCAGTGTGGCTGGGATCACCAGAATGACAACGATGGTTGCCAGGCGACTACTGCCGGTCATTGCGAAAGTCATTGCCGCATCCATAAAGATGATGTTCAGCAACATGAAGCCCACGTTCTTTTGCAGGAAACGTGGTTGGTTCAATTTGATTGCTCTCAGGCTTCTGAAGGATACGTTTGCCGCGATTAAGGCCAGAGCAATTATGGCTCCCTGCCCTGCCGAAGTCGGTGCCCTGGCTGCCGTCCAGATGTTGATTCCGATGCCCGCAACCGCGATCGCCAAGCCGGTGCGAAGTCCGTTTTGCGACGAATTGCCAGCTTCGTGGCGAGCGAACCAGGTGACTCCAATCACGTAAACCGCCAACGCGGTGGCGATTGCAAGTTGAGGGTTGCTAAAGACGGTGCTCAGTGAACCGCTGCAACTGGCACCCAACAGGATGTTCAGAAAGCGGCATGCTCCCATTCCCAGCGGAGCGATGATTGTGTTCTTTAAGATTGAGTCATACAGCAAAACGGTCGCCGCCAGGATGATGGCGATGTTGACGCTGGCAAATCCAGACTGAGCAGACTGGCCAGCGAACCACGCCGCCGCGACTCCGCCGCCCATCAACAGTGTTCCAAAGATTGCCGCGTTGGCTTTTGAGATCGCTCCTGAAGGAATCGGGCGTTCGGGCCGTTCTTTCGCGTCCAATGCGGCGTCAAAGACGTCGTTCAGCACCATTCCGCCAAGGTACAGTCCCGCGCTTGCTAACAGCAATAACCAGAACCATGGCTGAGTGATGATTACGGCGGGATTGCGTTCGCTGCTGCTGACGAAGAATCCGCACAGCACATTGGCGAGTGCCGTGAACACAGTTGGAAGTCTCATCAGCCGCAACCACGCCATCACACCCGCACGCGGCGCTGTGGGGATCTGCTGCGTCATTAGGCATCGCTCCACAAACTCAATTTCATAGGAAGTCTTTCGCCCAAAGTGTATGGCACTTTGCCGGGGGCCATTGCCCAGGTCGAGCTGTCGCTCGGAAACGCTATGTTGTTACTTATGGTACAACGTGAACCATCATCAGGTCGTGGCCGCTGCCGATCCAGTTTGTGTGACCGACGACGACAATCTTATTGCCAGATTTCAGGACACTGTTTTCCAGGCCCCACTGCACAACGTACTGCAGCAAAGCGTCAGCCGATTGACGAACCAGTTTGCTTTGAATGCCCGTGACGCCCCAATAGATGCACAGCTTGCGAACTGTGTCTTCTCGATGAGTCACCGCAAGAATTGGCACCTTGCCCCGAGCGTGTGATAATGCCAAAGCGGTCCGTCCGCTGCTGGTGGCAATGACGATCAAATCTGCATTCAGGTCGTTGGCAACGATTGTTGCACCAAGGGTCATCGCTTCTGTTATCGGATTGGCTCGACGGGATTCGTGTGATTGACGTTCGGTACGGTCTTTACCGATGACGAACGGAGCTGCGTTTTGGACAATCTTTTGCATCATGCGAACACACGTGACGGGGTGTACGCCAATGGCTGTTTCGCCAGATAGCATGACGGCGTCTGTGCCATCGATGACGGCGTTTGCCACGTCGCTGACTTCTGCGCGAGTTGGCAGGTCATTTGTGGTCATGCTATCCAGCATTTGAGTGGCGGTGATCACAGGAATTCGGGCCTGGTTGCAGCGTCGGATAATATCCTTTTGAAGAATTGGCACCTTGCTGATTTCCGCTTCGACACCCAGGTCGCCTCGAGCAACCATCACGGCATCGGTGATTTTCAGAATCGCGTCCAGGTCTGTGATCGCTTCTGTTTTTTCGATTTTGGCGACAATAAGTGGAGTCACTTCCGGGTTGTGCGCGGTAATGAGTTCTTTCAGGTGGGCGATGTCAGCACTGCTGCGAACGAAGCTAAGTCCGATAAAATCGATCTTGTTGTCCAGAGCCCAATGAAGATCCGATTCGTCTTTTTCTGTAACACTGGGAGTGCTGAGGGCGACTCCTGGAAGGTTCACGCCCTGTCGGCTTCGAATGGTTCCCTGATCAGTTACCAGGCATGTGACCGATTGGCCGTCTTCTGCTTTATTTGTCACAAGCAGTGCGACCGTCCCGTCTGCCAGCAGGATGCGATCTCCCAAATCAACGTCGTTGATGAGTTGTTCGTAGGTGCAGGTTAAATCTGTGGGGTCGTCATTCTGGCGTTCTCGCACAAAGCGGACCAACATGCCTTCTTTGCAGACTGTTTCACCTCCTGGAATTTCGCCAAGGCGAATTTTGGGGCCTGACAGGTCAGCCAGTACGCCTACCGGGTTTTGCAGTTCTTTTGAAATCTCACGAATGCGTTCCAGGATTCCGGATAACCATTCGTGGCTGCCGTGAGCAAAATTCAGCCGGAAAATGTCGACTCCAGCGACAATCAGCTTCCGAATCGTATCGGCATCTTCGCAGGCAGGCCCAACGGTCGCGATGATTCGTGTTTTTACAAGCTTACGTCGAATGGGATTTGCGGCGGCCATGTTTGAAAATTCCTGTGACTTTTTCTGGATGAAATCAGACAGCAATCTCACACAATAGTCGTTGTTTCCAGCAGGCTGCAGCGAGGTTGTTGGCTAATCAACGAGGCTGTTGCTGTAGATAGGTGCAACGGTGTTCAACGCGTCGCGACAAGTGTGCGAATCGGCGCAGTCTAGCACATTCCGGCCAGTCTGCGTCAAAGGCGCGTGCGTGGAGCGATACGTTTGCTGAATCACTGACAGCAGTGGGCTGGTTGAACGTGTGGAAAACCGAAGTCGGCAGGAAATTGAAGGAATCTTAACGGGACGCTCACAAATGCACGGGGATGAAGCGTTCTACTTCCCCGGAACCGGGAGATTCTGGCGGATCAATCCATGGAATTACTTCGCCGGCTTCTGTGAACTTTTGCAGGCAGGTTTTGAAGGCTTTCATCAGGGACGACATGATTTCGCGTTCTGAGGTTCCTTCTGTGCTGATTCCTTCCAGGTTGGCAACGCGACCTTTTCGGCGTCCGTTTTCATCGGGGGCGCTGAGAATGACAAGGCAATTGAATACCGGAACGGGGCTGCAATCGTTTGCTGAAATTAATGGTAGGGGGTTTGAGTCGCTCATCTGAATATTCGAAGCTCATCCAATTTGTTGACTGTCAAACTGCTTGATTGCCAGTGATTCCTGATAGAATGATAGGATACATCGCCAACAGACCGCTCGTCTATGCGGCGAACGCGTTCCTGCGGGTTCTGGCGGATTAAATTGCGGCGACACGCTCATTCGGCACCGTTTGGTTTTGGTCGAAGGTCCAGTCTGGCACCGTGCAGATTCAACACAACTTCCAGAGTTCCCTGCGAACTTCTGAACTTCAGGGCATCTTGAAATGCGAAATATAGTCACGTGTGCAATTGCCTCTCTTCTGCTGATCAGCTCAGTAGCGGCCGACGAAGTATCGATTAGCGATATGCGAGCAAAGTCGATTCAGTTTCTGCGACTGACTCAAAGCACAGATGGGTCATGGACCAAAAGTGATATGGTGGGCGTGACCGGGTTGGTGACGGCGTCGCTGTTACGTTCCGGATTGCCAGCAGACGATCCAATGGTTGCTGCCGGGCTGAAAAACTTATTGTCTCATCACAACGACAATGGTGGCTTCTATGCAAAAGACAGTTTGCAGCGTAACTACGAAACCTGCATTACTGTGTTTGCGTTGGTAGAAGCAAACACTGACGGCAAGTACGATTCGTACATCAAGCAGGCGGAAGGTTTTCTGCGAGAGCTGCAATGGGATAAAGGTGAAGGTATCGAATCTTCCGATCCAGCATGGGGCGGCGGTGGATACGGTTCGCACCAGCGACCTGACATGTCGAATACTCAATATCTGATCGAAGCACTGAAGCAGGCTGGCGTTAAAGAAGACGATCCTGCGATGCAGAATATTCTGGTGTTTGTTTCTCGCACGCAGAATCTGGAATCATCGGCGAACACCACGATCTTTGCTGGCAAGATCAACGATGGAGGCTTCTATTACACTCCCGCCGCTGGCGGCGATTCCAAGGCTGGTGTTACAGAAAACGGTGGGCTGCGTTCTTATGGAAGCATGACCTATGCCGGCTTGAAGAGCTTGATCTATGCGGGGCTTGATAAGAAAGACGCCCGCGTAACAGCGGCCACTGACTGGATTCGTAAGAATTACACCTTGCGTGAAAATCCGGGCATGGGACCTCAGGGTTTGTACTATTACTTTCACACGTTTGGCAAAACGATGGACGTGATCGGCGAAGAGAAATTTGTAGATGCCGCCGGAGTCAGTCACAATTGGAAAGCCGAACTTAAGGCTCGACTGGCTGAACTGCAACAGCCCAACGGAAGCTGGATTAACCCTGCAGATCGCTGGTACGAAGGTGATCCTAACCTTGTGACGGCTTATTGCCTTATGGCACTCAGTCATTGCGATTGATCGTTCCCAAAGTGTCTGTTTAGTGGGCTGGTAAGTACCCCGGTTTATGTGAGCTGGCGGTTCATGCAAATGTCGCCCTACATTCGTTAACAGCTCGTTGATTTTGCGGGTTTCGGTGTAAGTGTGAAGTGTTGCTTTTGGCCTGTTGCCGTGCATTAAGCACGTTCACAGGCAACTTTTCGTCTGTGGCCTATTGGCTTCAAAGATGAAGTAAGTGTTTTGTTATGAACCGTGGAGTCGCAGATGCCCGTTGATAAATCCGGAAGTCGAGTTCGCCAGATGTTTGGCGAGATCGCCGGACGCTACGACTTTATGAACCACTTCTTGTCTGGTGGCACCGATATTTATTGGCGTTGGCGAACCGTCAGGATGGCTCGCCCGGACGGAACCGCACCCATTTTAGACGTTTGCACGGGCACGGGTGATCTTGCGTTTGCCTGGCGAAAATCAGCCGCCGCAGGAACATCTGTTGTGGCGACCGACTTTACTCACGGAATGTTGCAACTGGCAGAAAAGAAGCGTAACACTCGCGACGTTGTATTCATGGAGGCGGATACTCAGGAACTGCCCTTTGAAGACAACGTTTTTCAGCTGGTATCCGTGGCTTTCGGATTGCGAAACGTTTCCAGCACGATTGGCGGTCTGGAAGAAATGACTCGCGTGTGTGCACCAGGTGGACGCGTTGTTGTGTTGGAGTTTTCCCTGCCGGACAATAAGCTTTTAAGTCGAACCTATCAGTGGTATTTTCGCAACATACTGCCAAAACTCGGTCAGATGCTTGTCCGCAATCGTCAGGCTGCGTACGAGTACCTTCCTCAGTCCGTTTCTGAGTTTCCCAGCGGCAATCAACTGACGCAGATCATGGAAGAAGCCGGGCTTGAGCGGACGATGTTTCGAAAACTCACCGGCGGAATCGCAACGGTGTATATTGGCTACAAGCCACAAGAATCGGCATCATAATTGAAGCCGAACGTCAACAATTGATTCATGGCGATTTGTCAAATACAAAATTGACGCAGGGTACCGCTGCTTCTCATTCTGAAGTGAAGTTTGATAACGACTTCTACTTGCCACGGTTTTGTGGTGGATTGAGACACAGGGGAACCGGCTATGTCACTTCGATTTCGAATCTGTTTAACTGCGTGGATCGCAATTGTATTGCTGACCGCTTTTAGTGCGAATGGTTTTGCTCAGACGCTGGAGTTCGCTCCTGTTCCGGCTGCCAATCCCAGTCCTCAACAGGCTGCTGTTCCGGTTGAATTGATGCCTGTTGCTGATTCTGATTGGGTGATCGATATTCGCCCGGCTGCTAAAGTTGTTTCAATGCCATCCCAGCAACAGCATGTTGTTGTTGATCAGGAACAGCCATGTGAAGCGTGCGGAACAGCTCAAACCAACGACTATGCCAAAGTCTACAGCAGCATTCCCTTCAACCGTTCAGAATACAATGTGAACCCTTCTTACCGTCATGATTCTGCGATGGAAATTATGACCGGCAATGCTCGGCATCAGACGATTCTTCGGCACAGCACTGTTCCGCCAGCCCCCGTTGTTCAGCGACCTGTGGTGGCTAATGGCGTTGGAAATCCTTACAGCTATGGTTACCTTCGGCCAGCCTTGCGACTGAATTACTATCGCTATTTTCCATCGCTGAATCCTTACGTCAATATGTGGAACTTGAGCGGCGCATACTAAGAAGCTCTGTTCCAAAATGAGAACGCAATTTTCAAAGGGTTGGCCCAGGTTGGACTGAGCTTGCGAAGGAAGCCCCGGGCATTTTGCTTGTGCCGCGTTCCAGGCTGGTTGCAAGTCAGCGAAAATCCCTGCGGCTCGATTAACGTTAGCTGGACAGCGACAGGTTCACCGAAGGCTCAGTATTTCTGCTACCCACATCAGCCGCAGGGCGTTAGCCCCGGTTAGTGCGGATCACGGAAAAAACCGGGGGCTAACGCCCTGCGGCTCATTGAGGCATGGCACTGTCCAGTTGGTTGATTTGCGTTAACCACCGACGATAAGTTCCACCAAAAAAACGGGCCATGCACTTTGGTGCTGGCCCAAAAAGAAGCCCGCTGTCTTATCCCCTGAGACAGCGGGCTTTTCTGTTTTGAATTTGCAATACCCCAAAGTTCTTTTTTGAACCAAACCCTTTCATGTTTAGTCAGGGCTTACACTGCAACAACGGAACAACTTTGCGATGAGAACATCGCCTGTGATTCCTCATGCCACTGCACCAGGGTAAGTGCGAAACGCTTCTTATGCGTATTCGCGATTCTTGATCAGTCCCGGGTAAGGAATCGGATACTTGCCCTCTGCATTTGCTGGCAACGGTGATTCTGATTCCAATGTCAGGTTTTCGATGCCGGGTGCGAATTCGTGTTCGCAGTTCATCATTTTATCCAAAGTAATTACCTGTCCTGTGTGGGCCGCCATTCGTCCCATTGACGTTACCAGGCTGGCCATCGCACCGCGTTCGACTTCGTTGTAAGGTTGGTCATTGCGAATTGCGGCGACCAGGTGTTCCCATTCTGCTTCGTAGGGATTGTGTCTTTCTGGTTGAGGATATTCCCAGGTCAGATTGGCTTTGTCCATGTTCTGGCCTTTGTAGATACGAGCTCGTGACGGCCAGTGCGACTGTGATGAAATAACGCCCAGACCCTTTGAACCGTGGGCGTAGCTGGCGAATTCTGAATGGCATCCAGGAATCGTTCGTCCATTGACAAACAGTTTGGCGCCATCTTCGAATGTGTACTCGATGGAATAGGTGTCGAAGTTTTGATCGACGTAGTCTTCACGATAGTGACGTCCGCCGCTGGCTTTGGCTTCGATGGGCCAGGCGTTCTTGATCCAGCAGGATTCATCAATGTTGTGAATCAGGAAGTCGCTGACTGCCCCGCCGCTAAGCCACAGGAATCCGTGGAAGTACTTGATTTGGTACATCAGCTCGCTCATACCTTCAGGCTTTGGTGGAGCAGCCGCTGATGCGGTAAGTCCAGCCATGCGGTAAGCTCGCAGCATGTTGATGTCGCCGATTTCGCCACTTTGGACGCGGTCGAAGAGTTCGCGGCGAGCGTCGCAGTGACGGCACATCAATCCTACAGCCACCTTCAGGTTTTTCTCAATCGCCTTTTCGTTGATCGCCAGCATCTTGCGAGTACCAGGTCCATCCACTGTGACTGGCTTTTCCATGAACACGTTCAAGCCGCGTTCAATCGCATAGGTGTAATGCACCCAGCGAAATCCAGGAGGCGTGGTCAGAATGACGATGTCGCCAGGCTTGAGGCAGTCCATCGCCTTTTTGAAGGCGTCGAAGCCGATGAACTTGCGTTCTTCTGAAACGTCGATTTTTCCCTGGCCATCGAAGTTTTTCACCAGATTGCCGTGGCTGTTTTCAAGGTTCTTTTCAAACACGTCGGCCATGGCGACCAGTTTGATGGGGCCCGCATCGATGGATAAAGCGTTTGTTGCGGCTCCCGTGCCGCGTCCGCCACAACCGACAAGTGCCAGTTGGATTTCGTTGTTTTCACCGGCGTGGGCTCCAGACGCAATGTTTGATAATACGGTTGTGGCAGCTGCGGCCGCTCCCGTTGTCTTCAAAAAGCTGCGGCGTGAAGGTTTTGTTGGTTGATTGTTGCTCATGCCTGTTTGTTCCTGAACGTGGGTGGGATTAATGGAAGGAAAACGGAATTGCATCGGTCGAAACGCAGGGCATCGACTAATCTTCAAGTGGGTCTAGTTGAACGGGAGCGGTGCTGTCCCATTTGGCTGCACGTTCCTCTGAGGAAGGAACGATCAACGGTCGGACAATTCGGAAACCGACTCCGTGAGCGTCTGTATGGTACCAAATGCTTTGAGGAATTTGTGGGTCCTGTTGCTTCCAATCTTCGCTGGAACCTTCACGGACCGCACTTCGCAGCATTTTAGGTTCGTCGTCCCAGCCGCCGCCACGAACGACTCGAGGAAACAACTGTGTTGGTACCTCCAGCGGGTTGGCGACAATTTTCGTTCGTTGTTTGTAGCTGTCGGGGATGTACTGGTCCAGCGTCCATTCGGCGACGCTGCCATGCATGTCGTGCAGGCCCCATGGGTTTGGCTTTTTTTGACCGACATCGTGATACGATTCGTTGCTGTTGCCTGCGTACCATGCATAGTCGTCCAGTTGCGACGGATCGTCGCCGAATGAGTACGCTGTATTTGTTCCAGCTCGGCAGGCGTATTCCCATTCTGCTTCTGTTGGCAGGCGATAGTAGTGGCCTGTCTTGGCTGATAGCCAATTGCAATACATACGGGCCGCATGTTGAGTCATGCAGATGGCCGGGTTCTTCTGTTTGCCCATGCCGAAGCTCATATCAGTATACGGCGGTGTTGGGCGAGTGATTGCATCTGCAATCAGGTCGTTGGGAGTCGCTTTTGATCCGAAGATTTTTCGGCGAGCGATGTCGATGTTTTCGCCCCAGATTTCGTATTGATTCCAGGTGATTTCTGTCTTGCCCATCCAGAAGGGATCGATCTTTACTTGATGCTGTGGTCCTTCAGCTTCACCGCGATCGGGTTCTGTTGCGGGTGAGCCCATCGTGAAGGTGCCACCCGGAATCGGCACCATTTCAATGGTCACGTCAGTATGCGTGATGGGTTCAGCATAAGGTTTCATTTCGTCCGCAGATGATGCGTCGGATTGAGCCTGAACTGGTGTTGTGTTCTGCAGCAATGAAAACAGAATGACGATCGCGAATGCGAGTTGCCGTTTAGGAGAGCGAAGATCGTTCCGTTGCATGAATCACCTCGAAAGTTTGTTGTCAACAATACAGCCGAATATCGTACTGTCAGTTGCCCGAAATGTCGCTCTTTCGGCGTCGATCAAACACTTGCCGGGAAAAAACGAAAATCGAATGATTCGCTTAACAAAGCTGATCGTCGTTGCACCAGGTCGGTGTTGCCGGAAGAAACACCCCATTTCCGGACGATTTTCTTAACAAAAGCTGTTGAATCGCGGGAAAAACAATATCCGATGTAAAGCAGGACTGTCACTCATCTTATGGACGTAGAATCGTCCTGAGCGAATTCTGTGGCAAACAGCCCTCGATTTTATACCGGCTGGATGCTATCATTAGTAGGTTGCAATCAAAGGACACTTGGAAACAACAGTGGTTTCTGTGTTCGTCGCACGACCTGCGAAATTCGATAGGCAGAATTTTCGGCAGGTTGGCGGGGTAAGCCAAAGTGGCTTGCAGGCTATCGCGTATGGCCACGGACTGAATTGTTTGGCGGAACAATTTCCATTCGAACGCGTTTTGGCAAAACGGTTGCGAATGAGCCATGATCTTTGGCAGTGCGAATCCGCGTTGCCGTTTAAGGTAGTGTAAATTCTGCTTTAATCGTGTAACACGGTATTTGTCCGTTTCTGCTGTCCCCCACCTTGCCGCAATGCAAACCTTACCTTAACGATTTCAGTTCCTCTGGAACTGCTCACCGTTGAGGTCGCGTTTGTTATTCCCAACGACTAGGCGTTTGCACGTTTGTGGTTCTGAAGTTTTTGGTCTGCGTCCTTCGTTAAGCATGATGCTGGATCATTTGATTTCTTCACCGACGATGTTCATCGGCCAGCGCTAGCTGAAGAAACGAATGTCACCTGGTTGTTGCATTAAAGTCTTAGTTGAAATGAAGCGTGCATGGTGCGCGTAGCGACAACGGAGCGGCTCGGCGATTCGAGTGTTCCACGTCGTTTTGCGTGCCACGCCATTGGGTCAAGGGCAAAGCCCTTGTTAGGAAAGATGTGCGCACTGTGCGTGTTATCTTTCAAAGACGAAACTCATTTTGGAGTGATCTGTATGTTGAAAATTACTGAATCAGCCTGGGCTCGAATCTCACAACTATTGTCTGCTCGCCCAGACGCATCAATACTGCGACTGAAAAACGTTGAAGGTCAGGTTCAATGTCATCGTGGAAATCCGCGTAAACGCGACGAAGTGATTGAACTTCCTGGTCGTCCTACTTTGCTGATGACTGCAGCTGTAGCTCGCAATCTGTCCGGCAGCACACTGGATGCGAAGGTTACTGACAACGGCCCGCGTCTGCATTTGGTTTGAAAAATTTGTGCGACTTTGGTTTCTGTTGATAACCATTGCTCTAAAATAATAGCAGGCACAGTTGTTGTGCCTGCTATTTTGCATGTCTTGATTGCGAGGCCTGTCGCTGCCAGTTAACTGATTTCAAACGTTGAACAGTTAATACGCGGGCCTCATTATTTGCCACAACTTTCGTGTGGGAAGTTGGCGTTTTCCATTTGAGCTTCGTGTGTCGAAGCGCTTAGGTTTCTTGAAACACAACATGAGCCGTCTGTCGTTGTGACATTCGTTCTGTCTCTGTTGTTGCTTTTGACTTGTTTCGGAACATGTCCGAAATTTGCTGCCTGCCAATTGTTGTATACGACCGCACTCATGCGGTGATTCATCAACGCAGCGATCCACGGTTCTGCTTTACCTGCCAGTTGAAGCTTTCGAGTGCCGTTTTTTGTATCTCACTTGTTCAGGTTGAGCTTAGCGACGCAGTCGCACTTTCGGCCGTCAGCTTGACTGTGGGTCAGGGGCCATGCCCTTGTTGAGGTTTTTCTGAAAATCAAGCGCGCACGGTGCGCGTGTCTATCGTAGCGACAACGGAGCGTCTCGGCGATTCGAACGTCCCACGTGTTCCAGCCAACCACGCCAATGGGTCAAGGGCGAAGCCCTTGTTAGGTGTTTAGTGAATAGTATTTTTGTGGGCAACCTGCCCTTTAGTGTTCGTGAACAGGATTTGCGGCAGGCGTTTGAACGTTTCGGTCGAGTTGCGTCGGTTAGAATTATGACCGATCCTTCAACCAGCCAGTGTCGCGGCTTCGCATTTGTGTCGATGCCGTCATTGGATGACGCCGACGAAGCGATACGTCATATGTCCGGTGCCAGTTTGGGCGGTCGTCAGTTGACCGTGAATGCATCTCAGAATGACAACCGTGGACCACGTCAAGGCGGTGCTGCTGGCGGAAGTTCGAAAGAACGTGCCAAAGCCCTTGATCTGTTTGAGCGAATCAGGGGTGAGTAGTTTGATTCGCCAATGTTTCCTGTTCTGGCAGCATGGTTGCGATGTTTGCTAAGTTCGGTAGCGGACGCATGTGATAAACGAATGCTCCCAACAGCGAGCCTTCTGTTACGTCATGGCATTGCGTACATGATCGGTCGGCTTTCAGTGCTGCGACCAAAGTTCCCGTTGCTGGTACCGACTGATGCTGAAGTGTTGCTGAGTCTTGTTGTTCGGCATCGTTGGGTTGGGATAGCCCTTGATTGGGCTCCAGAGTATCCAGGCTTGCGAAATCGTTTGTGATTGGTGGAGCTTCTGGTGGCAACCATGTATGGGGCTCACCCAGTTCCAGGTTCAGGATTGACGCTCGCTCAAATTCAGTGAGCTCGCGTTGTTGATAGATGTCGATTCTTTTCCGCGTAACGTTTGTCCACGAATTTGCGTAGGCGACGGGTTCGTTCTGCAACACGCTGATCAGTTCCATGCTGTCAACACGATAGGGAACATTGTTGACCATGAGGGAACGGTATTGTGGTTCGTCGAACGTCATAATGCGGTTCATTCCGAAGAATTCCGAATCGACGAATGCCTGCGTATAGCGATCATGCATGGCTTCGAATGACGTCCACGTGTGAGGTTCGTCACTTCCCTGTAGGATGGCACTTGTCGGCTGATTGGGTTCACTCGCGATCACGCGATTTGTGCTGCTAAACATTGGCTCTGGTACAGCGACATCGCGATAAGAATGGTCCATCAAGGAAAATGCGACCACGCCGGCAATGGCGGAAGCAACTGTCAGGCCGGTCCATAAGTTTGTCATTAGTGTGCTCCGATTGTGGCCGTTGGGCTTCACTGTAAGTTATGTGAATACCACGTTTTGCCGCATTCGCCGCCAATTTGCAAAAGCAAAATCGTGTTCTGCTGCGGAACTTACAATCGTTTTACATCAAGCGATTCTTTACTGGCAGAAAGCTCCTCAACGAAACTGAAAAGAACCGGTATAGATACTCGCTGATCTGCTTTGGGGTTGCTCTGAATTGACGGACTTCAGGAAGCAATTCATGGTGTGAAGGATTGCGGTGGCGGAAACAGTCCAATGATGGAGTTTATATGTCGCGTAAATCGCTCGGTTATGTTGGAAGTTCAATTTCAGTCGCTGTCTGGTGGCGATGGAACCAGCATCTGTTGATATTCGCTTCACCTTTGGAATGTTTCCGCATTCGATTCAAGCGATTCTGCTGAATTGCTGAGCAACATGATTCACGGTCGCGAGACACTTAGTCTCCGTCAACGATCGGCGTGGGAAGTGAATTTGTTGGGGATTGGTCCGTATTCAATTATCGGTACATCAATTGCGAAGGCTGCCTGTGTCGGCGATGCAAATCAGGTGAGAGCATTCATGCTGAAGCTGATTTGGTAAGTTCATCACGGAAGAAACAGAGAGAGACTACGATGCACGGTTATTTGATTGACATGGATGGCGTGATCTATCGCGGCGGAGAACTGATTCCTGGCGCGGATCGATTTATTCAGGGGATCCGTGAAGCCAATATTCCATTTCGCTTTTTGACGAACAACAGCCAGCGAACTCGCAGGGATGTAACAACGAAACTGCAGCGACTGGGAATTGACGTTGAAGAAGAACACATCTTCACGTGTGCGATGGCAACAGCTCGCTACCTTGCTCATCAGAAGCCGAATGGGACAGCCTACGTCATTGGTGAAGGCGGATTGTTGATGGCCTTGCATCGCAACGGTTATTCCATTGTCGAAAAAGATCCGGACTATGTTATTGTCGGTGAAGGTCGCACCATGACCTTTGAGATGATGGAAACGGCGCTGCAGATGATTCTTGCTGGAGCCATGTTGGTTGCCACCAATCCGGATCCGAACTGTCCAACATCCAATGGAACTCGGCCAGGCTGCGGGGCCATCGTTGCAATGCTGGAATCAGCCGCGGGTGTGAAGGCGTTCAGCGTTGGGAAGCCGAGTCCAATTATGATGCGTGCTGCTCGAAAAGAACTGGGGTTGAGCACCGATCAAACGATTATGATTGGTGATACCATGGAGACAGACATCCTTGGTGGCGTGCAGTCGGGGTTTCGATCGATCCTGGTTCTGTCGGGCGGCACTCAATTGGATGATCTCAGCCAGTTCGCCTTTCGTCCGGATCGGATCGTGAATTCACTTGCGGATCTTGATCCTAAACAGGATATCCGTGACATCTTTGAGTCAGCGATGTCGACATCGCTGTCGGAAGGCGTCTCAGAAAAACGACCACGAGCCGTTGTTGCGGTTTCGTAGATTGTTTGTCGCTGAGGCATCTATGGCTTGCGGGCAGCGTGGTCCATTATCGTTTGCTGCGATTCCAGCCACTGTCGTCATTTTCGCGGTCGCGCGAAATACGCGATTGCTGCGAATACGGCGACCACTGGAAACATCACTTTTGCTCGCGGAATTATGATGGCTGTGATGATCAGCCCGACCAGAGTCCAGTTGCTGGAAAAGCTCTTCCACGCGGCTGGTCGAGTCTTCGTCGGCATTGCCAGCCAGAAGGCTCCCAGCAACATGCCGACTCTCAGCAGTGCCCCCTGCAGGCCTTCGTTGTTGGGATAGAAAATCAAAACGACAGAAGCCACAACGCAGACAATCGAAAGTATGCCAACGTAAATTCGTTTGTTTCGAAGTGCGTCTTCACTCACCATGCCGTTTGTCGATCTCACAATTTGCTGAAGCTCTGTCAACGATTTGGGCTTCCGCCCGGATAATGCTCCGTTGTTGCTAAGAAAACCTGATTCAGCGTTAACAAGCTACACTTTGCAAGCTGCAGTCTAACAAGGGCTTCGCACTTGACCCAGTGGCGTGGCATGTTTTCCAGCGTGGGACGTTCGAATTGCCGAGCCGCTCCGTTGTCGCTACGAGAATCATGCGTGCACTGTTTGTGCATCATTTTCAGTAAGACTCTAGCAGCGTTTTTGTCGAAGCGTAAGCCATATGTTTTCGGCCTTTCGTGTTCTGTAGTTGCTGCTTGTCATTCGGAAGTTGTGGGAAGTTTTTTGATGAAGCCAAATTCGGGATCGGTTGTTTTGGGCGTCGATGTTGGGACGACCAGCGTTTCTGTGGTCGCTATTCATCAGTCCGGTCAAATTATGGCTTCGATAACTCGTGCGCACGAAGCAAACGTTGCTGGGCTTGCTCAGGGATACGCCGAACAGAATCCGGCGTGTTTGCTGCACGTGACTGTGAAACTGCTTTCGGAGGTTGCCGCAATTTGTCACAAGCAAAACTGTGTTGTGAAATGTATCGGGCTAACGGGGCAAATGCACGGTGTGGTTCTGTTGGACGCAAACGGAACACCGCTTGGAAATGTGGTGACGTGGCAGGACAAGCGTTCCGTGATTGCTGCTGATTCCGGGCGAACGATTATGGATGAATTGTCTGAACGAACCGAATCCCGCGACATGTGGGCAACGGGATGTCAGCTGGCTTCTGGCTATCTTGGAACAACCGTATTTGCCATGCAACAGCTGGGGCAATGGCCAACAAGCTGCGTTAAAGTGTGCATGGTGGCTGATTGGATTGCTGCACAATTGTGCGCACGGATTCCCGTAATGGATCGCAGTCATGCGGCGTCATCTGGGTTGTATGATCTTTTGGCGGGCGACTGGAGCGAGCCTTTACTGAACGCCACGGCGGTTCGTCGAGACTGGTTGCCTGAAGTTTGCCATTCTGGAACTGCCGTCGGTTTGCTGTGCAGCGATGTTGCAGCAGGCACCGGATTATCTGCGGATGTCGTCGTTTGTAACGCTATCGGTGATCATCAGGCAGCTGTATTGAGTTCGCTTCCGAACGAAAAGCGTTCTGTGTTGATCAACGTTGGCACAGGCGGCCAAATAGCGTGGCGTGTGCCGGAGTTCGTTCGGGTTGCCGAAATGGAGACTCGGATTCTGCCCAACTTATCGACAGATTCAGCGCGAAGCAAACATGGTTATGACTTCATGCTGGTGGGAGCAGGGTTGTGTGGTGGAGATGCGATTGCCTGGGTGAATCAGACGGTTCGATCCTGGCTGGCCAGTTTTGGTGTGTCCCAAACGGTTAACGAAGTCTGGGATGTTCTTCAATCACAGTTGGCAAATAGAGGCAGCGCCAATATGAGCGAAACGGAGGGCTGCATTTATTGCGAACCGTTCTTTTCAGGAACACGCCTTGAACCTTCTCGTACCGCCACGTTGGGCGGCATTGGCCAACGCAACTTTTCTCCAGTGAATTTACTTCTTAGCGTTTACGAAGGCATTGCAAGAACAATGCAGGCAACGTTTGCTCAGGCATGTCTTAGCTTGGCAGATGTCGGCGATTCTGGTGGATTGCAGCAGATAGTGATGTCGGGTAATGCATCTCAACGAAATCCCGAGCTGATTGCTGCCGTTGCAAAAGCGTTCGAAGTGCCAGTTCTGTTATCGCCAATCGTCGAAGAAGCGGCAGTTGGTGCGGCTCTTTTGGCGGGGACGGGTGTCGATTTCTGGTCAGATCTGGAGACCGCGCGCAACCAATTGGTTGCTGTTTAGTTTGTATGTTCTTCCGGTTTGGCTTCTTTACAATTGCCACCTCGTTAGGCGGCTGTCGGCGTGCAGCAAGGCAGTAGGGCCATTTAAACAGGCTGTCGATTCCTGTCGAACGGCTGCTGGCGAACGGCCTGGAAGGGCTATTTTGCGGTTGGAATTTTCTTTTTGCGCATCAGCCTGATCTGACGTTTATTCGGTGAACTGAGTGTGTTGGAAAGTTCCCGATTCCGCGTCTTTTGGTTGCAGTATCGGTGTTGAATTCAGGCCATCAACTGGATGCGACTTTCGGGTTCTTCCGACTGGTTAATTTAGGTGGACAATCGCGTTCGTAGAGGTCTGGCCACCGTGCGGCTGAAAATCCAGGCGTTTTAACGAATGTGATGATTGCGCTTTCGACTTGGGAGCCTCATTTAGGCGATACCGAAAGAGGATAGCGCTATTTGCCATTCTGGTTAGAAAAAGTGGGCAGGTTCATGAAATTTACTTCCCGATCAAATGCTCGTTCCGGTTCTCGCCGAAATCTCGTTTCCGCTCAGCCTGTAGAAGTTGAGACGTTTGAGTCTCGATTGCTGCTGACTGTTGTTCCCAGCATTCTGACGCCGACGGGAACGATAACGGATGCGACCCCCGAAATTACCTGGGAAGCGGCGGACAATGCCGTCAGCTACGACCTGTGGGTCGCCAGCCTGGAAACCTACGATGCCATTCTTGTGCAGCGAGGCATTACTGGAACCAGTTATACACCTGACAGCGAACTGAGCCTTGGCGGTTTGCGACTTTGGGTCCGCGCCAATTATGAAGATGGTTCCAGTTCAGCGTGGTCAGCATCGAAAGACGTCTTGCTGACTTCCAGACCAATTGTCACCGGACCGACTGGCCCTGGCGCGATTCCACTGGACTCCGATACAACGCCAACCATTACCTGGTCGTCCGGCAACGATGCTCGCCGATTTCAGGTTTGGTTAACTGACGTGACAACGGGAACGGCTCGCCAGTATTTCGTTGACAATCTGACACCTGTCCTGGACGACAATGGCGATCCAGTGCTTGATAGTTTTGGGCAGGTTGTTCGCGAAGAAGTTCGTTCATTCACAATTCCGGATACTGATGAACTGGAACTGGGCCGCTATCGGGTTTGGATTCAATCGACTGACGCCAGCGGACGTTTGTCTAAATGGAGCGATGTCTATCAGTTTAATGTGGGGCCTCAGCCAGAAAATCTGAACCCAAGCGCTCCGACGTTCCAGACTCAGCCCGTGCTGCGATGGGATGCGATTGGGCGAGCGACTCATTATGAAGTGTTTGTTGCTCGGCACCCATTCGGTGAGCCCGTCACTCCGGGGGGCAATTATCAGGCATTGTATCGAACAACCGTTACGACAAATTCTTATCAGATTCCGGCAGTGCTGGCCAACGGTGGTTATGTTTTCTGGGTGCGAGCGATTTCTCGCCAGACGGCAGGCCCTGTTGTTTACGGTGCTTGGAGTGCTCCAACGCAATTCAGCACTTTGGTGCCACCCGTTATTACGGCTCCCGTAGCCACCAGTGGCGTTGTGACGGAAGCTCGACCGGTTGTTGAGTGGACTCGTACCGACGGCGCGGCACGCTATGAAATTCTGGTTCGAAAATTCGACACTCGTCCTTCGTTTCTGGAAGATTTTTCCAACACAACAAGCTATCGCTTTGCGGAGACAATTCCAGCTGGCGACTACACCGTTTGGGTTCGAGCCATTGATGCTCGCGGTAATTCCGGCCCATGGAGTAACGTTTACGCATTTACGGCGACCGGTGGCCGACCGGTGATTACGTCGCCCGCTGCTGGCGAGACAACTCTGTTTCCGGTTTTCAACTGGGTCGCCGTTTCGGACGCGGATGTGACCGGCTATCAGGTTTGGGTGTCTCACGTTGGTGTCGATTTTACCTTTATCAACGTAGACGTGACGGAAAACACATTCACCGCCACCAACCCACTTGATGAAGGCAACTATCGAGTTTGGGTGCGAGCAGTCTTTGCAGATGGATCGGCGGGTGCCTGGAGTGTTCCCGTCGACTTTGTCGGTGGAGTGGCAACAACTGATTCTGAATTGGCGGAAGCTGGAACAATGCTGGCCAGTTTGAATATCGAACTGGCTCCTGCTGTTTCTTCGCCGAGCTCAAATTGGGTGCCTGAGGACGTTGCTGCTGATGAAGCGGTAGCAGAAGTCTATGTGGCGATTGCTGAACCGTCAGGTGCTGAATCGGTTGAAGTCGCTGACCAGGTGGTCGATTCTGAAATTCCTCAGGATTTGCTGACTCGCATTGCCGCCGAATGTATTGATTCTGAGTGGTGGGAATCGGCTGAAAAGTCGGCCTGAAAATTGCTGAACGCAACACTTGAGACTCGGACTGTCAGGGGGGCACCAAATTTGGGGGTGCTGGGCCGTTGAATTTACAGCCTCGTCCCGCTTTTTCGCTGAAAGTGCCCGCTGGCGTTATTAAGGACATTTTCGCCGAAACCGCTCGCAGAGTCCCATTCTGGCTGGGTTAACAGTCTGATTTGGTTTGCGGCGTCGACTTTGCGTTCAGATGCCGAGAACGTGGCCGAATCCCAGCGGGAATTGAACTCGCCGGTTGCCCCGGGAATCGCTCATCCGTAGACTTTGGGCCTGTTGGGCATCGAACATGTTCGGGTAGCAGTGCTTCCCTTAATCGCCTGACTAACAATTTGAACCTGACTTTTGTTTTCGAAGCACTTTCCGATGCGACACATTATATCCGCACTCGTGATGAATCAGCCGGGCGTTTTGGCCCACATTTCGGGCATGCTGGCTTCTCGAGCCTTCAATATCGACAGCTTGGCTGTCGGCGCCACTGAGAACGAACGCTTCTCCAGAATCACGTTTGTGGTGAATGGCGATGAAAAAGTCGTTGATCAGGTTCGCAAACAGCTTGAAAAGCTTGTCACCGTGGTCAAGGTGCAATCGTACATTCAGGAAGACTTCGTCGAACGCGACCTGATGCTGATCAAAGTCAGCACGAATCAGGGGCGTCGCACGGAAGTTCGTGAGCTGGTTGACATTTTTCGCGGACGCATTGTGGACGTTGGTCCCGATCACGTGATGATCGAAATCTCCGGTCGTGAAAACAAGATCGAAGCCTTTATCGATCGGATGCGCGATTTCGGTATTCTTGAAATGGTTCGCACCGGGCGAATTGCCATGCTGCGAGACGCGACAATCACGCAGGGCCTGCCACCGGGCGTTATTCCAGAAGTTTCAGAAGCTTCGGCCTCTTGACCTGACCTGGCTGAACGTTTGCTGTATTCTGCCACTCGGTTTCGGTCAACAGGCTTGTCCTACTCAGGGATTTCGCGTTGACAGCCGTTGGTGAGACATTCTGCCTCCGGTCAGAATCAGATCGATCAGGAGGATCTGTCGCAAACGAGCGTTTTACCTTGCGTGAAACGTAGTCTTGTTTCGCGGACGTGAGCGGCAAGGTTCCGTTCATTCTTCATACATCTACTTGTAGACAACTATCAACTTCATACAGGACCGTATTAATGGCAGCCAAAGTTTATTACGACGACGACGCAGATCTTAGCCTGCTGAAAGACAAGACCATCGCCATTATTGGTTATGGTAGCCAGGGCCATGCTCAGGCTCAGAACCTTCGTGACAGCGGTTGCAACGTCATCGTCGGACAGCGTCCGGGCGGCCCGAACTATGATCTGGCCAAAAGCCACGGCTTTGAACCAATGTCTGCCGCAGACGCTGCCAAAAAGGGCGATCTGGTTAACATCCTGCTGCCAGACGAAGTTCAGGGCGACGTTTACCGAAACGACATCAAGAACAACCTGAAGTCCGGCGACCTGCTGATGTGCTCGCACGGATTCAACATCCACTTTGGGCAGATTGTTCCTCCTGCTGGCGTTGATTGTGCTTTGGCTGCACCAAAGGGACCTGGACACCTGGTTCGCAGCGAATACGAAAAAGGCGGCGGCGTTCCAAGCCTGATCGCTTTAAGCGAAGGTGCTTCAGAAACTTCTCGACAGTTGGCTTTGGCCTACACCAAGGGTATCGGCGGTACTCGCGGCGGCGTTATTGAAACGACGTTCGCAGAAGAAACTGAGACAGACCTGTTCGGCGAACAGGTTGTGTTGTGCGGTGGAGTTTCTGAATTGGTGAAAGCCGGTTTTGAAGTATTGGTTGAAGCTGGCTATCAGCCGGAAATGGCCTACTTTGAATGTATGCACGAATTGAAGCTGATCGTGGACCTGTTCTATCAGGGCGGTCTGAACTACATGCGATACAGCGTTTCCAACACGGCTGAATACGGCGACTACAAGACTGGTCCTCGCATTGTGACGGCGGAAACCAAGGCGGAAATGAAGCGAGTACTGGAAGACATTCAGTCTGGCCGATTTGCTCGCGACTGGCTGTTGGAAAACAAAGCCGGTCAGCCATCGTTCTATGCAACTCGTCGCCGCGAACGAACTCATCAGATCGAAACTGTCGGCAAAGAACTTCGCCGCATGATGACCTGGATCGATTCCAAGGAAGTTTAGTCAGCATTTAACTCATCGGCAGACGATCGCGTGACGAACTTCTGTCCGACTTCTTAAAGCCGCGAACATGTTCACGTTGAGTCAAGTTTTCAGAGCGACAACGGAGCGTTTCTGAGCGGCAGCTCAAATGGTCTGAGGCACTGCCTCGTTAGAGTTTTTGAGTAAGAAAAAAGGCTCAACCAGCAAACATTGGTTGAGCCTTTTTGTTGCGCCGCTTTGAAAGCGAATTGTGAGACAGTGAGGTGATGCCGATTGTGGCGGCTGAATACACGACGCTGGTTCGTGGGCGGCGAGGTTGTTGACTGAACCCACGACGTGTTGTCGTTGCGGCATTCTTTTGTAGAAGGGCAGTTGATTGCCTTTCGCTGGTGGCGGTTTGTAACTACTCTGCCCCGCCAGTTGTTGCGTGAATTCTGGGCCCGAGTTTCTCGTGGTCCCGGGTGTGCAAGCTGCCTGTTGTGTTGAGCGAATTCGGTACTTTGAAGTTTAAGGTTTGATGTCAGCGTTCCCTCAGGACACGGATCTCGGATGGCGACGGCGACTTAGGTCTCGCGTACTGCGATGGTACGACACGAACGGACGGAAGCTGCCCTGGCGAGAATCCGCAGATCCATACCGAATCTGGATCAGCGAAATTATGCTGCAGCAGACAACTGTTGCTGCAGTGGTGCCCTATTTCGAACGCTTCCTGAAACGTTTTCCCGACGTGCAAAGCCTGGCGGCTGCTGAACAGGAACAGGTGCTACGATTGTGGGAAGGTCTTGGCTATTACAGTCGAGCTCGCAATTTGCACAAAGCGGCTGGTGTGATTTTTAATGAATACGGCGGAACGTTTCCTGAATCTGCCGAGGAGCTAAAGCTGCTTCCCGGAATCGGCCCGTACACGGCTGGTGCTATTTCTTCGTTTGCGTTTAATCATCCGGCCGGAATTCTTGAAGCGAACACTTTGCGTTTGTATTCACGGTTGATTGAACTGGATATCGATCCTCGAGGCACCGCTGGTCAGAAGCTATTGTGGAAATTTGCCAGTTGGGTTGTGTCTCGCCAGCGAGCTGCTGATTTCAATCAGGCTGTGATGGACATTGGTTCGCAGGTTTGTCGTCCTGCCGACCCGGAGTGTGTTAAGTGCCCGCTAATGGCATCCTGCAAAGCCTATGAAGCCGGGCGGCATTTGGAAATTCCGCTGGAGAAAAAGAAGACCGAAATCACCGATGTGGTGGAAGTTTCAATCGCCGTTCGTCGTGGCAATCAGTTCCTGCTGCGACAACGATCTGAAAACGAACGGTGGGTCGGGTTGTGGGATTTCGTTCGCTTTGAAGTTTCAGCGGACGTTGGTGACAGCATCAGCATTCCCGATAAGAAACGCACGAAGGTGGCCACTTTACCGGGGCAACAGAGCCTGTTTCCGAGCGAAGCGATGGCGGAACTGAATCTGCTTCCTCTGGAAATCGTCAGGCAGGTTGAAGAACAAACCGGAGTTGTTGTTTCAGCTTACGATGGTGTGACTCAGATTCGACATGCTGTCACGCGCTATCGAATTCGGTTACTTTGTCTTGCGTGTGATATCGATGGAGGTCGGTTGCAGCGTGGATCGGGTTACAAGTGGTGTACGGCAAAAGAACTTGAAGAGCTTCCTTTATCCACGACTGGCCGGCAGTTCGCTGACCTTCTGACAGACTAATATTTTCACAGTAAGACGATCATGGCAAGTCGACGCGAAAAACTGGAAGCAATGCTGGCAGACGATCCTCAGGATGCCATGCTGCGATATATGCTGGCTTTGGAATTTGAAAAGGAAGCCGACCACGAGCGCAGTTTGCAGTTGTTCGAAGCTTTAATGTCCAATGATCCTGCGTATGTTCCAGCATTTTTGATGGCTGGTCAGCAGTTGGCAAAGCTGGGCCGTATTGACGAAGCGAAATCGGCCTATCGTCGCGGTATTGAGCAGGCTCGATTGCAGGGCAACGACCACGCCTCAGGAGAAATGGGCGCATTTCTGGTGGAACTTGGTGATGAGTAGACTCTGCCGTGGGCAAACCATTGCCTTGTTTATCGTACAGTATCGTGATCCATTGGATCAGCGACGACAAAGCAAGCACTGTAATCTTACTTAAAATGATGCTCGCACCGCGCACGGTGGGAGCATCATTATTACGCGTAGCGACAACGGAGCGGCTCGGCGATTAGAACGCCCCACGTCTATGCACGACCCACGCCATCGGGTCAAGGGCGAAGCCCTTGTTAAGCGTGTGGTTCGGTCATGCTCATCGGATCCAGTGCTTCCTTCAGTACATCGGCGGGAAGGATGTTTTGTTCGGTACACAGTTCGCGAATTGTCTTGCCCGACTTGAAGGCTTCCTTGGCCAGAGCCGACGCCTTTTCATAGCCGATGTGTGGATTCAGGCTGGTCACCATCGACAGGCTTTTTTCCACGGATGCTTCACAGGCTTCTTCGTTGGCTTCCATGTTCAGCAGGCAATATTCAACAAATGCATTGGAGCAATTGGCCAGCAGCATGATGCTTTCCAATGTTGTCTGCCCCATAACGGGCATCATGATGTTCAGCTGAAACTGTCCGCCGGTTGCTCCGCACATGGCAATGGTTTGGTCGTTACCCATAACTCGAGCACAAACCTGCATCATGGATTCGCACATGACGGGATTGACCTTCCCCGGCATGATTGAAGAGCCAGGCTGAAGGTCCGGCAGCTTCACTTCATAGAATCCGCAGCGTGGTCCGGAGCCGAGCCAGCGAACGTTATTGCTGACGTTGAACAAGGTTGATGCAATCGCGCGAAGCTGGCCGTGGCACTCGACCAGGCCGTCTCGTTGAGCGTTGCCTTCGAAGTGATTTGCTGCTTCAACAAATGGGACTTCAGTAACTTCTGCCAGAACAGCGGCAACTCGACTGCCGAATTCCGGGTGAGTGTTAATGCCGGAACCAACGGCGGTGCCACCCACGGGAAGTTCCAGGACGGCTTCCATCGCTCGTTTGGCTCGATCGACAGAAAGCTGCAACTGGCGAGCGAACCCACCGAATTCCTGGCCCAGGCGAAGCGGCGTGGCGTCTGCCAGATGAGTTCGTCCGATCTTGATGATCTTGTCCCAGGCATCTGCCTTGGTTTGCAGTTCATCAGCGAATCGTTGCAAAGCTGGAATCAGGTCGTTGTAAATGGCCGTGCCAGCAGCAACGTGAATCGCTGTGGGGAACGTGTCGTTGGTGCTTTGTCCCATGTTCACATGGTCGTTGGGATGCACGGGTTTGCTGGCAGAGAAGCGGTCGCCGCCCAGAAGTTCGATCGCTCGATTGCTGATGACTTCGTTCACGTTCATGTTGCTGGACGTGCCGGATCCGGTTTGGAACACATCAATCGGAAACTGGTCGTCAAGTTCGCCATCGGCCACTTCGTTGCAGGCGGTCAACATGGCTTCGACCTGTTCGTCAGTCAGCGGGTTCTTGCCGGAGCCCGTCAGTTTGCCAAGATCGCGATTGGCGACGCCACAGGCGTACTTGACTCGACCCATGGCGTGAATCATATCAGGCGGAAGTTCCCAGCCCGAAATCGGAAAATTCTCAACAGCTCGCTGCGTTTGAGCGCCAAAATAGGCTTCGGCAGGAACCTGAACTTCACCCATAGAATCTCGTTCGACTCGGAACTCGGACATGGTCTTCTCACTGAAATCTTGTTGAGTTGGTATTGAATCTGCGGCGTCTGATTAAGCACCGCATGAAATGTGAACGGACACGCTGCGACTGCGCATAAGACGCAATTCTTAGCCGTCTGGTTATACGTCACACAGCAGTTCGCACCGCACCGCCGCCGACGGCCATTGTCTAAATAACTCCGCACCCAAACGAGATCGCAGGTTTTCTGCAGGTGGCCGTGGTGGGACTGAGCTTGCGAAGGAAACCCCGGGGTTTCCTTCGTACCTCGTTCTAATCGCGGTCACCTGTCGCGTTCCCATTTCGACAAGGGGAAATTTAGTCAGATGATATCTGCCTGCTGAAGAATGACAAACAGGCGGCTACCGTAATTCCAACCTGAGACGTTTCTTTATCGGGATTGGAAGCGGCGTTGTCTGATCATGCATTCGCAAGGCGACTGAATGACCAGCCGGAACGAAAAAGAGCCCGCTACTGATTAGGTAGCGGGCTCTCTTGGCGGATACACAGGTTTCGCAAGAATGCGTCCCCTCGCGGCACCTTGACGATCTTGAAGTCCCTTCCACTTCTTAAAAGTCAGTACAAACGTTAGACACGTTTGCTGGTTCCTGGCTTGCTGGCCTGCGTATCATTGCTTCAATAACTGTTGACGTTTTAATTTCGGTGTTACAGCACTTTCGCCTTGAATGTAATTGTTCCGGATTGTCCGCCCTTAAGCGGTTCGTCCAGAGTGAATTCAAGAGTCTGGCTGCCTTCTCGATTTGGAACAGCCGTTAGTCCACCGCCTGAACCGTCCTGCGTTTCAATGCGGCCTGTGCCGTTGACGTATTGCAGTCGTGGAGTCAGGTTGTCAATGATGCGAACATCGTGCACATTGTAGTCTCCGATGTTGCGGAAGTTGATGGTAAAGGTGATTTCGTCGCCTGATTTTGCGATCAGAGGTGACGCTTCTTTGGTGATGTGAATTTCGCCCTTGCGTCCATTCTTTTCTGTACCGACGGTTGCCTGCAATCGGAATGTTGCGTAAGCCTGAGTTGCCTGGGACGTGGCAGCGACCTGACCGAAGCCCGTCTTAATGTCGGACGAAACCGGTTCCAGAATTTGCAGGTTGATTTCCTGAATGGTCGACATTTCAAGTAGACCCATGCCGGTTGCCACTTTGGATTCGAAGCCCTGGTCAACTTTGTTGTTCTGAGAAACAGAATCGGCCTTGCGAGCCATGTGGGCTGGCTGAGCGATCTCAATACCACTGGCACCTTCTCGCATGGCGAACCCGGATGCAGGCGTATTCACGATGGTGGTGTCGAGTCCGACACGCTCGTTCATGCTGTCAATACCAGCGATGTCGGTTGCTCCTGCAGCCTTGTCAACCTTAATGTCGATACCTGGCCCTGCGACAGTGCGGATGGCCCCGAATCGAGGTGCGTAAACGGCGACTCGATTACTTGCCTTAACGTGGTTCTTTCCGTTTTCGTCTTTGAATTCAGCAATCGTATCTTCCGTGTCCAGCCCAGCCAATTCGCCTCCGTGGTAGTGAACCGGATAGTCGCGGTCGCCACCGTCAAAGATGTATTCGTCGGGATAGGCTTCGACGTAAGGCGACGCGCCGACCGTGAATTCTGCCGCTGGTGGGCAGTGTGCCTGCGATGTTGGCATTCGCGGTTGAGCGGCGTGAAACGTTGTCGCAGAGTTGTTTGAATTGGTAGCGTTGGAGGACGGTACGGCGAACGCAGTTTGAGTGATCTCGTTGCGAGCCATGGCTTCAAACGGGTTTACGTTTGCCGCGGGAGTTGGCGCTTCGACGGTGTTGTTTGTTGGGAACCGTTCTTCTGTGAAGCTGAATTCAGGCTTTGCCAATGGTTTCAGCGACGACGTTCCAGCCGATTCCGGGTATTTTGCCTGGACGGCAACCATTGGTTCTTGAGCGATCGAGTTCTGTTCTTGCGGCAAGGCTTCGTAGTCAGAACCAAATGGACCCAAAACGGATGCGCAACCGGACACTGCAACCATGCACAAAGGCAAGGCGGTTCGAAACCCGCGAACGGCAATTCGCCGAAACGGCGAAAGTTGTGTTGAGTATGTCATAGCTTGATGCGTTCGTGGAAAGAGTGGCTCTGAGTGTGAAGGGAGAGCTAACGCGGCTTTTGTTTATTGAAGTGGCGGCTTTATTGACTCGCCAGTTTCTTGCTGGCAGTTATTGTCGAGCGAATGTCGCGGAGACTCGGCGAATCGTGGCTGGTGAATTCATTTGTACTGAAGCTGGTCCGTTCTGATTTTCTTCTGGTCTTTGCACACCAGGCAATTCTCGCAACTGAACGGCTCCACCGGTTCCGAAGAATTCCATCGGTGAACCGGGCGAAGGTCGTCGGCCTCCAATTCGAATCACGGCCATTGGGCGACCCAGTCGGTCGGCTTCCTGCAAAGCGTTTTCTGAACCGGGGATAGCCTGCGGGATTTCTCGTCGCAGCGGATCCAGTGTTTGAGCGAATTGAGGTTGTTCCAGATAGATCACTCGAGTGACAAGCTGGCCATTCATGGCGGTTTGGATGTCGTCGGCAGTGATGACGATCGGAATGGGAAATTCGTCTTCGCGGCCTGCTGGTGGATGCAGACGGTCCAGCAGTTCTACAGAAGGATAGATGTCAGCACCCGGGAAATTTGGCAGATTGGTAATTCTGAAACGATAAAGGTGGCCCGCGTTAACAGCAACGATTGCTGGCGCCTGCCCCATGCCCATCGATTGGTTTGATCCGGAATACACTTCCAGGCTTCCGCCGCCCTGCACTTCCAGTTGAATTGGCTGCAGCCAGTTTGCGTCGTACTGCCGGATATAGTTCAGCCATGCGGCTGCCTGTCCGGGGGGAGTATGCTGGCTAAGTGGCTGATGAAAACCCTGAGCGAGCACCGTTGAACCAAACGCAAACACTGCGGTCAGCAATACAGCAGAACGCAGCGTGAGCTGGAATGGCAGCGATGTTTTGATATTGCAGGCCGCGATGTTGTGGGCAGTGGTTTTCATAAGATTCATGTCGTTCGCTGGAACGCGTTGATTCTGTAATGCGTTTGCTTACAGAATTTTGTTCGCTGCCAAAAAACAAAGGGGCGATCAAAAAGTGCTGCCACTTTTGAATCGCCCCCCGGTAACTCTCTCCATGCACTTTCGTGCTGATTTTCTTAGTCGAACCGAAACCCCAATCCGGCGTCGGAATGACCAACAGTCTTACGATTAGAATCCGTAGAACTGCTGTGACTTGGATACCGGGTGAGAAACCTCACCTGGTCCGTGAACCGGATGATCTTCTGTGTACTGAATGTGTCGCACTGGTTCAGGAACGCTGTAGCCCGGGTTGTGCTTCACATCAATCAACAGGTGATCTGTTGGTTGAGGAATATTGTTTGGCGAAAGGTTTCGCATCGTGTGTGATTGCAGGCCCGCTGGTCCACCGTATGGAAGATGCGGAGGTCCTGGAAGACCAATCGGAGTGCCTGTGATTGGCATTCCCCATGGCGGAGTTGAACCCATACCGGCAATCGGCATAACTGGCTGACCAGGCATACCACCACCGGCAGCAATCATCGCTGAAGGCACTCCGCCACCGACTGCACCCTGCAGAAATCCGATCGGTGTTGGTGGAGCAACCTGGCCCTGTCCGCCGTCAAGCATCTGGTAAGATACCTGTGAGATGGATCCGTCTGCACCCATAACGCTGGCCGGTGGTTGCAGGTCTTTGTTACCGAATCGAAGAATCAGCATGACTGTTCCCATTCGCTCAGCCTGTTGAACAGGGTCGATGCCTGGATCCAGTCGTGTTGAAACAAGAGTCTCAACACCAGCGATCGCTCGAGCCTGAAATTCAGGATCTGGCAGGTAAATTACCTTGGTGACCATGTTGCTGCTGTTGACGTGTTCAAGGTCTTCTTCAGTGATCTCAACAGGTACAGCGTTGTGCTGCAGGTAGGCCATCGTGTTAGGATGAGCTGTGCGAACTTCCAGAGTCGGGTATAACCGACGATCTGGAACTCCTGGCAAGCCCACACCTTCCAGCATCAGCTGATAGATGGCAGACTGCTGGAAGTCGTAGTACTGACCGGAAGCAATCTGGTTGCCAGCGAAACCGCTGCCTACCTGCCATCCGACGTTCATCGTTTGTGGCCCGATGAACTTCACCTGCGTTGTCATCACAGGAGCCATCATTCCGCCCATCATGCCATTGTCGGGTTGAGCCAGCATTCCCAGCACACCCGGTCCTGGCCCGTCAACCATTGGACCCGGTCGAGCCATCAGGCTGGAAGGCGGCGCCACATGTTCTCGATTGGCGAGAATGCTGGTTCCTGTGTCAAGGCTCGTACACCCCGTGCAGACGACCACTAAGGCGCCCAGGGCCAGAAAATAGTATCTCATTGCCGTTCCTTCCGAGTGCTGGTTGAATTTTGAACCAACAACGTCCTGTCGAATCACCGTATGTTTTGTGGAGATTAGTCGCCGAACCCTGTCAGACTGCGTCAGAACTGATATTTGCGGTCGACCGCGAGCGATCTTCCGCCTTACAATGCCGTCTTGTTCTAACCTCGTCGCCAAACCGACTGTTTGGAGTGATGACGAGACACGGGTCTTTCACTTCTAGTTTCGGGATGGGACAACTCGAATCTTTGGCAAATCCCTCACATTCCAAAAATGAAGCACAAACCGCAAACTTTAACATCGTGGGTATCGCTGGCCGCACTGGCAGTTTTTGCCGCCGCGATCACAATTGGTCCGTTATGTCCGGTTTCTCTGTTTGCTCAGCCACAAAGCGGGGACACTCAGTCGGGCCTTGCGAAATCTGATTTGACGTCACAGCAGGTCTTTGAAGAAATCAGTACCACTCTAAATGGTCTCGATTCGCTTTCGTGTGAGCTTAATCAGACGATTGACATGGCGGGCAAACGTTTTCAAGCCGTTGGCAAATATATGCAGGCCACCGGAAACCGAATGCGGCTTGAGTATCGCATCTTTCCAATCCGAGCCACCAATGCTTCTGACGTAGCTGCTTCTGCCATCGACAGCGAACCGGCGGATACGTCGGGCGTGAAGATTACCGGGTCTTTAACTCAGGTTAGCGACGGAAGTGTTCTTTGGTCGTACTGGATCAACGGTGATCAGAAGAAGCTGACTAGACGCAATATCCAGGAAATTCTGGAAGCGGCCGAACAGGTTTCCGGCTATGGCACCGTCAAGGGACTGCAGGATCTGGGAGTTGGCGGATTGCAGGCTTTGATGGCCAATTTGCAGGCCGGAATGGAATTTGGAGCTGTCCGCGAACAAACGGTTGGCAATACAAAACTGCTGGTGCTTTCGGGGCGCTGGACAAAGCAAAGCCGAAAAGACATCTTCAAAATTCCGGAAGACTCAGATGCCTCGCTGCCAGACTACCTTCCAGACTATGTAAGACTGTATATCGATGCCGAAGCCATGCTGCCGCGCAGGGTTCAGTACCTTAAGAAGCATCCAAATCCGGAGCAGAAGCAGATTCGTCCTTTGATAACTCTGGATTTTCGAGCCTTGAAGCCAAACGTCGCCGTTCAGGATTCAACTTTCGAATTCGTTCGACCGGAAGACGAAAAGGTTGTGGAAACCGACCTGACTTCACAGGTGATCGACACCATCAAGGCTACGGCGGGAATTAAGGGTGCCGCAGTCGATGCTGTTGAACCACAGAAATAGCAGCTGGTCCTGAATTGCTTGAGTGGTCGACGTCAGCCAGTCGGCCTTGGGCATAGACACACGGAAGAAAGCACGACCGCATGGAAACCCCAGCTTCGCCAAAACGATCGTTGCTGAAAGCGATTCTGCCCAGCAGCCTGGTTTCCATTTGTACTCACTGTACCATCCTTGTTGTCGCCAGCTTGTCCTTTAAAGGTTGTGAAACAGGAGTTCCCGTTGAAGCCGGTGGCCAGAACTACCGTGAAATCGGGCTGGCAATGGTTTCTGATGAGTCTTCGGAGGAAACCGATATTCCCTCCCGGAATCCTCAGGATTCCACCGATGTTCGGCCGTCCGAACCCGATGCTCAGCCGGTTGAGCAGCTGAAAATTCCAAGCGAAATGCCTTCGTTGAACGATCTTGTGGGAGAACGTTCAGCCGTTACCGAATCCAACGCCCTGGAAGATTCGGCTGCTGAAGGGCCGAATGTGATAGGTCCCGGCATTCCGATCAGCGGTCTGCCAGCTCCCGGTGGCGGCCTTTCGGAATTGATCCGTCCGTCGGGAACTTCTGGGCTGGGTTCAGCCGGTTCTCCAACACCCGGGCCGGACGCGACGTCTTTTATGAATGTTGTCGGCAACGGCACCAGCTTTGTCTACGTGATTGACACGTCCAGCAGCATGGCCACTGATGGGCGACTGGCACTTGCCAAAAGTCAGTTGAAGGCCAGTCTGCGAATGTTACGTCCGAGCCAAAGTTTTCAGATTCTGTTTTACGGCGATTCGACAACTCAGATGAAGTTGCGAAAGCGAGCGATTGAGGACATGTATCGAGCCACCGCCGTTCAGGTGCAGCTGGCCGGCGACGAAATCGACCGAGTTGTCGCGAACGGCGGAACGGAACACATGACACCGCTGCTGCGAGCACTAATGCTGGAACCGGAAGTGATTTACTTCCTGACGGACGGCGATCAGCCTCGGCTAAGTAAAGCCGACCTTGCCGAAATTCGCCGCAGGAATCGTAAGGATGCACAAATTCACGTGATTGAATTCGCTGCCGGACTAAAGGAATCTCGCCAGCTGTCATGGCTGGAACTTCTGGCAAGTCAATCCGGTGGCACGTACGTTCGCAAAATGACGTCCCGTTGATCGTCACACAGCAAATCGTTTGTTGAGCCGGAACACTCCCAAACTTTGTCCAGAGGCATTCATGAGACGTCATTCGGGATTGCTGTCGTTCATTTTTGTGATGCTCAGTCTTCTACAACCGGTGTTGGCGGACGATTATACAAATTCACCGTCCAATCCATACACGTTGGTGCTGGGGATTGCTCAGGACGCTGGGTTTCCTCAGGCTGGATGTCAAAAAGAATGTTGTCGCGAGGCATGGGGCCAGCCGCAACTTCGCCGTTTTGCCACTTCACTGGCGATTGTTGATCCAGTATCGCAGGAACGGTGGCTGTTGGATTGCACGCCCGATTTTCGAGATCAGTTGAGGCTGCTTGATGAAATAGTTGCCAGTCGAGCAGTTAAGGAAGGTTCGGCATTGAGTAGCGTCAATAATGCTTCTCGCTCCGCAGTGGCCGGCATTTTTCTGACTCACGCGCACATCGGCCACTATGCAGGCCTCATCCATCTTGGGCGAGAAGTCATGGGAACCGACGCGATACCCGTTTATGGAATGCCTCGCATGAACGCATTCCTGACTGACAATGGTCCGTGGAGTCAGCTGGTTACTTTGAAGAACATTGCATTGAATCCGTTGACTGCCGACGTTGCCGTTCGATTGAATGATCGGTTGAGTGTCACACCGTTTCTTGTGCCTCACCGCGACGAGTTCAGCGAAACGGTTGGGTTTCGAATTCAGGGGCCGAACCGCAGCGTGGTGTTCATTCCCGACATCGACAAGTGGGAAAAATGGGATCGCCGCATTGAAGATTTGATTGCAGATTCAGACATCGCTTATCTGGACGGCACGTTCTTCGGCAATGGCGAAATACCCGGTCGAGATATGTCGTTGATTCCACATCCGTTTATTGAAGAGTCTCTGCAACGGTTTGGTAAGTTGGCAGCCGATGTTCGTGGTCGAGTTCGATTTATACATCTCAACCATACCAACCCGGCTCTCCATAACGATAGTGCTGCTTGTCGGCTGATCATTTCATCTGGTTGCAACGTGGCCGTTCAGGGAGAAGTTCAGGGGCTTTGAGTCAGCGGCCGCGCCAGGGTTGATGGTGTGTTAAGTTAGAGATCAGAATTTACCGCTGGAAGGCGACGAAGAGTGTTCTTCACCCATTGATGTGGATTGTGGTTGTTTTGGTGCTGCTGACCAGCGTCACTCCATTTCCGGCGATTGTCAGTTTTCGCACTGTCTGGGGGCCTCACGCCGAACGCTATGGCAGGTTTAGTTTGGCGTTGTTTGTCTTTCCAACCTGCATTTGTCCGCTGGTGCTGTTGCTGCTGTATGCCTGGGTTTCACATCCGATGTGGAAGATCTTTGGGACCGACTACATCCCATACATGGCGCAGGGTCGGGCGGCCTACGCTTATCTGCCAATTTTTACGGCGGCAAACTTTATTGTGGCTGGAACGATTCTTAATCGTAACTTTGTAAAGGGAAAGTTGCTGCCGGAATTGAGTTTGCTGACCTGCATGCTGACTTGCTTTTACTTCGGGTTGAAGGAATTGAACCCGACATCCGCATTCCCGGTATTCGCAGGCATTTCGTATTCGTACGGACTGGTGTTGTTTGTGAAAATGCATGGAGCGCCTCGGTGGCTGCTTAGGCACTTCATGTTGATCACCGTGTGGTTGATGGCCTGTGTGGGCACGGTATTCGCGAGTGTTGTCCGCACCCGGGCGGTGGTAGCTGACTTACCTGATTCGCCGGAATGCTTTATCGTTTCCGCCGCCGCTCACGGTCATGGGTTTTTGGTTTGCAGTGAAGTTGATGCACTCACGGGACAAACCGTCAACAACCAGTTGAAGGTATTCCGTGCGTTTGAAGCCAGGCTGGCGCAGCGCGTGCCGCGAATTCATAAGTTGGCTCGTCGAATTTACAACAAGCTTGGTCCGCTGGTGGCGCGTTCGATGATTTTCCGCTGGCAGGCCGATCTTGTGTACATCCTGCTGAAACCGTTCGAATGGGCTATTCGGCTGGCTCGTTTAAGCTGAGCCGCTTGCAAACGGGCTGGGGAAGGAAGCGTTCGTTCGATTGGCCACTCATGCCCAAAACCTCGCGACGCGGCGGTTCGGCTGGTCACGCTGGATGCCGCCGCCAAGGGATTTCTTGCCTGCATGGCCGATGGTTCGGCTCGGCTGATTCCACTAACGATCGATGAAGAGATTCGGAAGGCTTTGCTGACCGTTGGTTGTAAAGAAGTGATCGATTATGACAAACTGTAATCAGCCAATTTTACTAAAGGCAGGCATAACGATCGTACAGACTTCTGAGGCATTCTCGGATGTTGCCGTGATGTTGGGCGAACAGTGATGCGATGTCCTTCTGAAGCTTGCACGCTTCAGTTGGGGCGATTTGGCTGACAGCATTTTTCAGCGTTTCAACGTTGGACTCGCAGCGGGTAAGTTGGTTAAGGCGTCCCGGCTGATGAGTCGTCACAAGCAGCCCGCGGAAGCTGCGTGAGCACTTTTGGAGCCAGCGCCATTCCAGCCAGTTCAGTTGCTCGGCTCCATCCAGCACAAGGATGGAGTCGCGTGTGGCTGAGTTCAGTAATTCGCGACATCGCTGGCGAGCAACCTTTCGCTCAAGCGTGTTCAGTCGCAGTATGGAAATGGCACGACCGTTCGCGACAAGGTAATCGCAGAAGTCTTCGACAAGCGTGGTCTTGCCGCGACCTTTTTCGCCCACGATGGCAGCTCGGCAGTTCATCGCATCAAAGCGTTCGGCCAGCCCGTTCATGGATTGCCCGCACGCAAAGACGTATCGATAACGCAGAACGATCTCTGTGCGAAATGGGTTTTCACGCGCCAACATCTTGTCGTCCGTTTTGTCCGCTGACGACCACTTCGGCGGCCCCCGGCCCGATGATGATTTCCGTGCGAGTCGATTCTTCTGACGGCAGAGCCACCAGCTCCAGTGCCCAGATAATCGACAGCAGTTTTCCGGAAAAGCTATACGGGTGACCTGGCAAAGTTAACGTCACGCGTCGGTTTTCAAATGCGTTTGGGTACTCAAGAGGAATGGTTGCTTCAACTCCGACATCTCTGGTTCCCTTGCCGGAAGTGTTCCACACACATCGCAATTCTACCAGAACGGGTGGTTCGGGAAGCTGCCAGCTGACTTCAACATCGATTGTTTCGCCCGGCAGGAATGCCAGCTGATTTCCAAGTTCAATTTGCATCATCATGAGGCCTCACAGTGAACGGAAACTGCATCTTAACGTCAGGTCGAAGAGGGATATCGCCGTGCACATGAATCAGCCATTCGATTGCGTTGTTTTTCGACTTGAACGAGTGCATGGTGTTCATGGGAATCGAGAATTCAACAGAACCCTGCGAGATTTCAGGCTGCATGCCGGACGCATCCAATAGACATTCTTCGTAGAATGTTTCAATGTCGGTTGTGGTATCCGTTCCACGAACATACGTCGCCCTTTCTTCAGCCTTCAGCACAATCTTCAGACGCTGGATTGAGTTTGTGCTACCCTGAAATTCCCATTGCAATTCGACGTAGCCGCCTGGAGGAACGGAGCTGTGACTCAACGTCAGTTTGGGGCGAGGATTGAACATGGCCGCGAAGTTGTAGATGGTCCAGCCAATGAGTGCGATGCCGACCAGGACGAAGGGGACCATGAACAGGGTTTCGAACCAGCCTTTGTTGTCGCCAGCAAACAGAAACAGGGAAACGATGCCGTTCCAAAATGTGGCGACACCGACTGAAACCAGAAACAATACACCCGGAGAAGATTGAGCCTTGAGTTCTGTCGGACCGGAATCAATGAAGCACGCGTCATTTGAGTTGTCCTGGTTGATGGTCGCACTGTTCGCGGCAGCCAACAATGGCGATGAGCGATACTGGCGTTGGGCGTTCCGACTTGACCTGACGGTGTAAATCAGTCCTCCGATTCCGACAGCCAGAAACGGCAAGGGAAACAGCCCCCACAGCATGCTCCAGGTGAGCGATCGATTCAGGACGGCTGCTTCAGGATTGTTTGGGTCAACAAAGCAAACAGCCGTTTTGCCGACTGGATATTGATCGACAACCTTCTGTTTCGACGTGCGACCGCTTGAATTGAAGCCGCTCATGAAATCGTAGCGGTCAGCGGTGTACTGCTGATTGCCAACGACGTATCGATACTTGATATCGATGCTGTAGGTCGGTCCGTCATCGCCGCGATGTTTGCCAACTTCGCTGGAAATGATCTCGCAAGGCGTTTCCAGCCAGCTGCCCGCAGCAGCGACGCCCCAGAGCGGGAGAATCGCGAAAAAGTAGAATGTGACGGCACCGGCGGTGAGAAACAGCAGAAAGAAAATCGTCAGCCCGCAACCGACCGAACGGCTGTGCCTGGCGGTTGATACAGATAGCGACGTCGCCATGTGATTCAGTTTCCTGTGATCGGTTCCAGCCGATTCTCACGCATCAGGATTTCGGGTAGCCAGAGAACATGGTACACAGGCCCTGTCGCTGAGGTTCACAAGCGGCTAAGTAGTTCGGCTTTTTTTGTGACGAATTCTTCTTCACTGATGTAGCCCTTGTCTCGCAGGCCGCCAAGTTTTTCCAGAGTTTCAATAATACTGTGGCCGTCGGCCGGTGTTGGGATTTGGCCGCTGTTGGGTTTCGACGTCGTGCATTGTTGCGGTTGTTCGGGCATGAAGTTCGTCGCCGGGATTTCGGTAGCAGGATCCGGTGGAGGTGTGACGGGACTTGCGACTCCGTTGCGTGAGACAACTGGCAGCGTCGCCAGGCTGACAACTCCGTACTGGCTGGTGAACGTAATAGAACCGCCAATGCCCTGCTGCTGCGAGAAGCCGGCGATCTGGTGATCGCCGGTATCATAAACCCAAACGTCGCCGCCTGTTTTCACGGCCAGACGTCGGCTGTTCGCAAAATAGGCGTAGCGAACGTTGTTCTGTGAACCCAAAGCGTTGGGCGTGCCAATATCCTGAGGCCACCAGTTGGCTTCCGGATCGGGCACAAACAGGCTGTTGCTGGAACCCATTGTTCCGCCCGCCTGCATTTGTGAATTCGATCCATTCTGACTTTGCGACTGAAAAGATCCGCTGAACGGTGTCAGTTGATTGTTGGCGAGTGCGTTGGAGATATCGCTGCAAATACTGTCGACTCGGTACTTCAGATGGTTGTTGAACAAGTCGCTGACCATCGTCATGCCGCCTCGCATCCATTGTCCGCAGCCACCGAATTCCGGGTGATTAAACTGAGCCATGGAACCGTTGCCATTTTGCACGGCAATCAGCATATGAGTGGCGGCGTCAGTTGAGACTCCATGCTGCCTGGACAGGTTTTGGATTAACTGGATTCCAGCATCGGAGAGAGTCGGCATTGAACGAATTTCGTGATAAGGCGTATGGAAACGATGTCTGAAAACTGCCGACACCAATTTGTCTGAATCCGTCCTGGTGCGGTGTTTTTCTGCACAGGGACAATTTCAAAACACCATTGTCACAACGCGATAGCAGCAGGGGAAGTGGTACCTGTTGAGATTGATCGTTTCGGCTGACAATGGGAATCAGTGTGCACGGTTCTGCCGCTGAATAGCTGGCGGCTTCGGCAAACCTGATGCATTTGTGGTAATTGCAGGTTTGCTTCTGTTCAAAACCAGTCGAAGCGTGTCAGATGTTCGTTGAAATGATGGGTTAGTGTCGGGGATAAGGGTGCGAAAATGGTACAAATTAAAATTGGTTGTGACCTTACGTATCAGGTTCGGACTCAAGCTGTGTTCCTGTTTCAGATTGCGGCGGCAAGCAATGACCATCGGCGAATATTGGCGGAAGATCTGAACCTCCAGCCTGCTCTAAATGTTGAACGATGCCAGATCGGTACGGCCGGCAACCAGCTGCAGCGAGTTGTGGTTCAACCCGGTGAGTTTAAAGTTTCGTACGGGGCGACCGTTGAGCTGACACATCAAACTCTTAATTCAAACGACGTAGGCGAATCACAGATATCGCAAACTCCAGCCGACGTGCTGACCTATCTGAATCCGAGCCGATATTGCGAAAGTGATTTGCTGTCGCGGTTTGCGTTCGAAGAATTCGGCCACCTGTATCCCGGTTTTAGTCGAGTTCAGGCGATCTGCAATTGGGTGTTTGAGCACCTTGATTATACTCCCGGAAGCACCAACGCCAGCACGACAGCTGCGGACGTTTTGCTGCAAAGAACGGGTGTGTGCCGCGATTATGCTCATTTGGCGATAACTTTGTGTCGCGGAATGGGAATTCCGGCCCGATACGTGGCGGGTTATGCACTAAACCTGCAGCCGCCGGACTTTCACGGATTTATGGAAGCGTATCTGGATGGTGGCTGGTACCTGTTTGATCCTACTCGACTGACGTCGATTATGGGGCTGGTTCGGATCGGCACGGGCCGCGACGCCGCCGATGTGTCGACCGCTACCATTACTGGCAGCGTGCTGCTCACTCACCAAGCCGTGTGGGCCAATCAGGCCGGAGCCAGCACCGACCTGATGGATGACGGTACCGGATCCAGCGCCGTGTCAACTGCTTAAACGCATTGTGTGCGTTTTGCTTCTGCTTCTGACTGCCATGCTGATTGTCGAGTCGCTTGTGCTGTGTTTGGTGCTTCGATCACAATGCGGACGGTTGAAAGTGAGATCAGATGGGGCTTTCCGTGGATCTGCCTGGACGTAGGCGGTTGCCGTCTTTTCGTGTGACACGTAAAACGCCTCGGCACACCTTTTTAAGACACTTGACAAAGTTGGATCATGGCAGACGCAACAAGCAGCGAAAAAAACGGGCTGGCTTTACACTGGCAGATTCTGATCGCCATGATCATCGGCACCGTGATTGGCGTGCTGGTGAATCCGGGGGAAATTGAAGTTCCATCCGGCGTGACGGCGAAGATTGTATCCAACGCCGCCGGAGTTCAGTTGGTTGAAACTGCGGCATCCGGCGACGTTGTTCATTCAGAATCGTTCGCCAGCAAAGAAGCCTTCGCAGACAGCTTTCCGAAACTGGCCGAACAGTGGACTGGTGACGCCGAGCAGGCGGTTGAAGTTTCCGACATGCGAGCTCGACTGGTTTACAGTTTAGGCAGCGTTAGTGGAAGTTGGCAGAGATCTCATGATGGCGTGCCTGCCGTCACAACGTTTAGTGCCGGATCGGTGGAGCAGTTGCCGACGTTTTGGAAATCGCTGGCGAACGATCATCCACCCGGCTTTGCTGGCACGGTTACCACTGTTGCCAAAGCTTTGGGAGACCTGTTTCTGCGACTGTTGAAGATGGTGACTGTACCACTAATTTTAACGTCGTTGATCACCGGAGTAACGGGGCTTGGCAGTCAGGGCAACTTTGGACGCATGTTCAGCAAGACTCTGGGATATTATGTTTTGACCAGTGTGCTGGCGATTTCCACCGGGCTGGTTTTGGTGAACATTATCAAGCCCGGTGTTGGTGCCGTGTTACCGGGCGGAGGCAAGGCACTGGAGGCGGCTGATCAGGGGTTGACGGAAATCATTTATCAGCAGATTTTGCGGCTGATTCCCACCAATCCGTTTGCGGCCATCGCAGAAGGCGAGTTTCTTTCGATCATTTCATTCGCCATTATGCTTGGGCTGTTTATCAACTTTGTTGGTGGCGAACATGGCACTCGAATGCGTGAATTCTTTGAATCAGCGTTTGCTGTGATGATGAAAATGACAGGCTGGGTCATCAGCCTGGCTCCCATTGGTGTTGCCGCATTTATGGTTTATGCGACGGCAAGCCAGGGGCTGGCAATCTTTGGAACACTTGCCTGGTACATGTTGACCGTGTTTTTGGCGTTGCTGTTCCATTCCGTTGTCACGCTGCCGATCATTGTCAAGGTATTTGGGAAACGCAGTCCGCTGGCATACCTTAAGAACATGAGCCCTGCATTATTGACGGCGTTTTCCACGGCTTCGTCAAATGCGACGTTGCCATTAACCATGAATTGCGTGGAAGAACGCGCGGGGATTTCCAACAAGACCAGCTCGTTTGTGCTGCCTTTGGGGGCCACCATCAATATGGATGGGACCGCACTGTATGAAGTTGTGGCCGTAATGTTTATTGCTCAGGCCACCAGCTATGACCTGACGTTTGCTCAGCAGATTATCGTGGCCTTTACGGCGTTGATTGCCAGTGTTGGTGCGGCGGGGATTCCCCACGCGGGCCTGGTAATGATGGCCATTGTGCTGCAGGCGGTTGGTCTGCCCCTTGAGGCTCAGGGGATCATTATTGCAGTCGATCGAGTACTTGATATGTGCCGCACATCGGTGAATGTCTGGAGCGATAGTTGCGGCTGTGCGGTTGTCGAATCCAGTTCAGTAAACGCCGCCTGACATTTTGTCAGTCCCCCGTTTTAACTCGTGGCAGGCGGTCGGATGCGTGCCCGAACTGTCGGCTTTGGCCGGATTTTTCGTCATGGCTTTAGTTGAGCATGCAATGTCCTGCGGGCTGCGGTCACAACTTTCACCCCATTTAACCACTGATTTTTCGGCACATTCTGCCTGTTAAACTTTAACGATTGTCCGGAATGCATCAGTTTTATGGATGGTGCAAAGTTTAGCGGTCGTTTTGACGATATCGGTTGTGACGGAAATTAGTTCTTCAGACTGTTGAGCATTGCGCCCAGATTATTGTGGGGCATTGTTCGTGAGTTTCAGGCGAAGAATGGGTTTCTGTTTTAATGACAGACGTCCAATTGTCGGACGATGGGGGATAACCGAGTGCTTAGGCCACAACAAAAAACGACAACGTGCTTGCTGCTGCTGGCAATCCTGCTTCAGGGTTGCGCCGCTGGGCCGTTTCGTCTGCAATATCTGTGGGATAAAGATCCTCAACTGTCGTACTACGTCGACAAAGCTTCGGCTATTGAGTTTCCCACAGAGACCGAACCACATACCGTTGATAAAGGCCTGTTCAACCGTCCTCGCGGAATTCGTAGCCTCGATGAAGTGACTCCACGCGAAGTTTCGTTAAACGAATGCGTACGATTGGCACTGGCTCAAGCGGCAGTTGTTCGCGACGATGGTTCGTTTGGATCACCATCCAATGGAATTTTGAATCGGCCTTCACAGGTTTCTTCGATTTATGATCCAGCCATTCAGGGGTCTGGGTTTCTGTTTGGCAACCGAGGTGTCGAAGCGGCCCTGGCTGACTTTGATGCATTGGCAACATCCAGTTTGACATGGGGGCGCGACGAGACGCCTCAGAATTCTGGTACGCTGGGGCTGGCAAATGGTGCCACCCAAACTCTGGAGACATTTTCCTGGCAGTCCAGTCTGGAAAAACCGCTTGCCAGTGGTGGTACGGTGACGTTGTCGGGCACAACCGGTTACGAAGGTAACAACCGTCCAATCACAGCTCAGGCGTTTCCATCATCGTTCACCGGTCAGGTGCAAGCGGAAGTTCGTCAGCCATTGTGGGCGGGGGCTGGTACTGAGTTTACTCGAATTGCCGGTCCTTCAAACCAAAGTCTTCGCGGCGTTTCCGGTGTGTCTCAGGGGGTGCTGATTTCGCGAATTAACGGCGATATCTCGATCACTCAGTTTGAACAGTCTGTGCAGACGCTTGTGCACGACGTTGAACAGCGATATTGGGACCTGAACCTTGCATTGCGGTTGTATGAATCTGAAAAAGAAACGTTTTTTAATCTGCAGCAATACTATGGCAGAATCAAGAATAGATCAGAAAGTGCTGTATCGGTTCTGTCTGCTGAGGCTCGCATTTATGAAGCTGATGCTCGTATTCGTGGCTCTTTGGCTGACGTGCTTGAGGCGGAAGCCCGCCTTCGTCGTCTATGCAACCTGCCAATCAGTGATGGCGAATTTCTATATCCTTCGGACCTTCCTTCAGAAGCGATGCTGGAACCTGACTGGGACGCAACATTGCAGGAAGCGTTTGCTCATCGCGTTGAACTGCGTCGACAGAAGTGGGAAATCAAGAGTCTTGAACTGCAGTTGAAAGCGGCCAAAAGTCTGACCCGTCCCCGACTTGATGCGGTTTCACAATATCGAGTGAATGCACTTGGCGACCAGCTTACGGGTGACCAGAACCAACCTCTGGATACGATGTTGGGTAACCTTGCCAGTGGTCAAAATACCGGTTGGAGCTTAGGTTTGCAGTGGACGATGCCGATTGGGCTTCGGCTTGCTCATATTCAAACTCGCAACTATGAGTTGCGGCTTGCCAAAGCACGAGCCGTTCTGGGTGAACAGGAACGAGAAATCGGCTATGAGCTTTCCGCCGCTATGCTGAATATGGAACGCTGGTACGAACTTGCGGACAGTACGACTCGCCGAATTGAAACTTCAAATAGTCACGTTGGCGCGACAGAAGCTCTGGTTCTCGGTAGTCGAGACGTGTCACCAAATTCCTTCGAAGCTTTGCTGAACGCCAAGACACAAAACCGCGATGCGGAGCAGGCCTATATGCGAAGTGTTGTGGAATACAACAAAGCGATTGCAACCTTCAAATTTCGCAAAGGAACGTTGCTGGTTGATCATGAAGTTTACATGGCGGAAGGCAACTGGAATCCAGCAGCCAACGAAATTGCCATGCAACGAGCAGTTAATCGGACTTATGGCAAAGATCAGCACAAGCTGTTAAGCACGCCGATGGAATTTGTTGGTGGAGCGGCCCCTGGAAGCTGGGAGTCGTTGAATACAAACTCTCGACCATCTACACCAGGGGCATTGGGTGAGAATGGGCAGCCAGATGCAATTCCAACACAACCTGTACCCGGCATTCCTGAGGCATTGCCGCCCGGCGAAGTCGTCCCCATGCCTCGTTTTAATGGAGAGCCCATGATGGTTCCTCCACCGATTGACGGCGAGCCGCTGGCTCCGGACGTGATTACAGAAAATGGTTCATCTGCCAATGGTTTAGCTGTGCCGCGTTCTGCAGTGCAGGTAGACGCAACGGGGCGAGTTCGACTGTAGCCGTCAGGTTTAGCACGTCAGTGCGTGAAGCCGTGGTGTCAGTTGTTCAGGATTCCGCCGTCGTGATTGGTCAGTGACGATGCTGAAAGATTTTTTGGCCAGTTCACGATGTTTTCCGGCTTGATGCCGGAAGGCCTGTGGTCGTGCTGATAGCATGCGGTTTTCTGCTTGCTGTTTCATGCGATCGGTGGCAGGCGCGTTGAATTGCCGTCAATCTTTCCGATCTGGCAGTCAACTGATATTCGCGCAGCCCGTCATCAATGAAAGAACTACGTTGATGCGACTCGGAATTCTTGGTGGTACGTTTGACCCTGTGCACTATGGTCATTTGTTGATGGCAGAAACATGTCGTCAGCAATTGAAGCTGAATGAACTTCGGTTGATTCCCGCTGGAAGTCCGCCGCATAAGTCGGACCGCAGTATTACGGACGGTCATACCAGAGCCGATATGCTGCAACTGGCAATATCGGGTTACCCTGAGTTCATCGTCGATCGCCGCGAAATTCGACGCAAGGGGCCATCGTACACCGTTGACACGTTGACCGAGTTGGCTTCTGAATTTGACGGAGCCGAACTGTTTTTTATTGTTGGTGCGGATTCGTTGCGTGACCTGCCCACGTGGCGTGAGCCTATGAAAATTGCATCGTTGGCAAAGATTGTGGCCGTCAACCGTCCGGGGGCGCCAACGCCAACTCTTCAGCAGGCTGCCGAATGGGTGGGTGAAGAGCTGGCATCCAGAATCGAGTTGTTAACAATGCCCGGCTGCGATTTATCAGCGACCGAACTTCGCCGTCGTGTGCGAGAAGGTTTGGGGCTGCGATTTATGACGCCCAAAGCTGTCGAGGCCTTTATTGGCCAGCACAACGTATATCCTGCGGGCTGATTTTCTGCGTTGCGTTCAAATCCGGATCTTACGTTGGTACTCTTTCAGTGAGTATTCAAGCTTTCGGACTGATTGTGACAAGCAGAGAAACATCATGAATGTGGATATATCGCGACGCCAATGGTTGGGTGGAACTGTTGCTGCGGCGTCAACGTTAATTGCCGGACCGCGTCTTTCGTTTGCCGGTCAGCAGGAAAGCGTGACCTGGCACGATGTGCGAGACTGGGGGCTGGAAGGAAAGGCGTTTCAGGATACTGAAAAGTTCTATGATCGCCTGCCTGCCAGAGCAAAAGGCGTTGTTCGCGATGCGGTTTGGAATCTTAGTCGACACTCCTCCGGAATGATGGTTCAATTTCGAACAGACGCGACCACAATTCACGCCGACTATGCTGTCACTTCCGAAAAGCTGGCCATGCCTCACATGCCGGCAACTGGCGTCAGCGGGCTGGATCTCTACGCCAAAGACGATGCTGGCAAGCTGCGTTGGGTGTCTGTTGTGCAGCCTGTCAAACAGCAGATGAACGTGGTGGTGGCGAAGGATCTGGCGGCCGGAATGCGCGACTATGCCGTCTATCTGCCTTTGTACAATGGCACAGAATCGCTGAAGATCGGGATTCCTGCAGGGCATTCTTTCCAGCCGATTGCTCCTCGAACAGAAAAACCGATCGTGTTCTATGGAACTTCGATCACTCATGGCGCCTGTGCATCTCGCCCCGGCATGCCTCATCCGGCAATTTTGGGCCGCCGGTTGAATCGGCCAGTTATTAACCTTGGGTTTTCTGGAAACGGCAAGCTTGAAAAAGAGGTCGGGCAGTTTTTGGTTGAGCTTGATCCGGCTGTGTACGTGCTTGATTGTCTGCCCAATATGGTGGCTTCTGAAGTGGCCGAACGAACGCAGCCAATGGTGCGCCAATTGCGAGCCGCTCATCCCACCGTCCCCATCGTTTTGGTGGAAGATCGGACTTACGGATATTCCTGGATTCAGCCTTCAAGGCAGAAACGCAACGATTCCAGTCGAGCTGCATTTAAGGTGGCTTATCAGGAACTGCTGGATGCTGGCGTTGAAAAGCTATTTTATGTTGATGGAGAATCTTTGTTGCAGGGGGATGATACAACTGATGGTTCGCATCCGTCTGATTTAGGTTTCTTCAATCAGGCAAATGCTGTTGAACCTGCGCTGAAAGCCGCTTTAGAGTCTTACTGAAAATGATGCGCGCACGATGCGCGCATGTTGGTCGTAGCGACAACGGAGCGGCTCGGCGATTCGAGCGTTCTACGTCTTCGAGCCAACCACGCCACTGGGTCAAGGGCGAAGCCCTTGTTAGGCGTTTAAGCCTTTGAGTTTGCTGGTCGTGAAGTGCGCCTATTTCGCTTCTTCTTGTTTGTTTCGCAATTTGTAGAGTTAATTACCGATGAATCGATTCCTTCTGTTAACGGTTGCACTTGCTGTCGTTTTGCCTTCGCCCGGTTTGGCGCAGACGCAGGCACCGAAGCTTAATTTTGTGCTGATCTTTGTGGACGATCTTGGCTGGATGGACCTATCGTGTCAGGGAAGTGACTACTACAAGACGCCGAATGTCGATCGCCTGGCAGCTGAAGGTACGCGATTCACTAACGCCTATGCTGCGTGTGCCGTGTGTTCTCCCACACGAGCTGCTGTTCAGACTGGCCGGTACCCTGGACGCGTTGGCGTGACAGACTGGATTCGTTCTTTGTTTCAGCGTGGCAACATTGGTACGCCGGATAAGAACCCCACTGAATACGTGGGCGGCAAAAACCTCAGGCTGCTGTGTCCACCGAATCCATATTGGATGGAACATGAAGAAGTAACCATTGCCGAAGCTTTGCACGGCCATGGATACAAGTCGGCCTATATCGGCAAATGGCATCTGGGTGACGAAGCCTGGTATCCGCCAGGACAGGGGTACGACGTGAATAAAGGTGGATGTGACTATGGTCAGCCACCATCGTACTTTGATCCGTTCAATCAACCGAACGGCAAACACCCGATGATTCGAGCAGGAATTCCGGGACTGCCTGGCCGAAAACCTGGTCAGTATCTGACGCATCGTGAAGCTGAAGAGGCAGTTGAGTTGATTACGGCGTGGAAGGATGAACCCTTCTTTATTCAGGTGAGCCACTATGCCGTGCATACTCCCATTCAGGCGATTGCTGAGGTTGCCGCGAAGTATGAACGTGCCGGCAAGTCGGCTCAAAATGCAAAGTATGCCGCCATGGTCGAATCGTTCGATGATTCGACTCGCGACATTCTTAACACGCTTGAAGAATTGAAAATCGATGACCGCACGGTTGTGATCTTCACTTCAGACAACGGTGGTCTTGACGGAAACGGAAATCCCACAGACAACGCTCCACTTCGCAGCGGCAAAGGCTATCCGTATGAAGGAGGCGTGCGAGTTCCGTTTTTGGTGAAGTGGCCAGGAGTCGCAAAGCCCGGTTCTGTTTCAGACGAACCCGTTTGTTCGATCGATATTTTCCCGACCATCATGGAAGGTGCTGGAGTCGCGTTGCCGAATGATCGTGTGATTGACGGACTGTCGCTTGTGGATCATTTGAAATCCGGCGGCACAGACAAGCTGGATCGCGATGAGCTGATTTGGCATTTCCCTCACTATCGACATCCTCCCGGACCGTACAGCATTATCCGCAAAGGCGATTGGAAGCTGATCCATTACTACCAGGATCAGCCCCAGCTTTTTAACCTTGCGGATGATCTAAGCGAAGCAAATGATCTGGCATCGCAGTTGCCAGACAAGGTTAAGCAGTTGGAAGATCGCTTGATGATTCGTTTAAAAGATATGGGAGCTCTGCTGCCCAGGCCCAACCCCGAGTTCGTTGAGAAGTCGCAATAATCCCGGTGCGCTCCAGGCTTTAAGGTCAAATTGAATGTCCCTTAGTTGGTGTCCGTCTTCGGCTGCGCCTGGCGTCCTTTAGTGAGGTTCGCCGTGAGGTTGGCGTTTGGAACTTAATTGCTGGCGAAACTTGTTCTTGTCCGCTTGTGATTCCTAGCATTCTTACAGCCATTTACCTTCTGTTGTGGGCGAAGTTGGTCGTCTTTCGTTTCGCGAAAGCAGCGCAATCGCGTGCACTTTTTGCGGAGCGAAAGCCGGGTGGCCGTTTCCAGTCGAGCAAATACCGCAGAACTGCTCCGAATGTGGCAATAGGTCCTCGATGCTGATGAAGAACGTCGCGGGTGGCCTATAATCCCCCGTTTGCGAAACGGTTGTCTGTCAGCGCGGACACAGATTCGCACAGGTTGGAGCAGTTTTTGTTCCAGCGCGTCTTCACAAATTGTTCCTGATCGGTCACGGGCCGCATTTATCAATGTCTGAAACTGAAATTGTTATTCGTGGTGCGCGAGAACATAACCTGCGCAACGTTAGTTTGTCTTTGCCACGGAACAAGCTGATTGTGATGACGGGCGTCAGCGGGTCCGGCAAAAGTTCGCTGGCGTTTGATACACTTTACGCCGAGGGGCAGCGGCGATACGTCGAGTCGCTATCCACGTACGCGCGGCAGTTTCTGGGACAATTGCCGAAACCGAACGTTGATTCGATTTCCGGATTGGCTCCTTCGATTTCCATTCAACAGAAATCCACCAGTCGAAATCCACGCAGCACCGTCGGTACGATCACTGAAATCTTTGACTACCTGCGAGTGCTGTTTGCTCGAGTTGGTCAGGGCTATTGCTATGTGTCTGGCAAGCCGATCAAGGCTCAGTCGACAGATTCGATTATCGACAGTATCGCCAGCCAACCCGCAGGCGTTCGCTATTCTATTCTGGCTCCGGTTGTTCAGAATCAAAAAGGTGAATTCAAGGATCTGTTTGAAGACCTACTAAAGCGTGGTTTTCTTCGAGCTCGCGTCGACGGCGAAGTGGTTTCGTTGAATGACGATCTAAGACTTCGTCGACACCATAAACATAATATTGAAGTTGTCATTGACCGGCTGGTGGCTGGCCCCGGAAGTCGCAGCCGATTGGCTGAAGCCGTGGAGCAGGCTCTAAAGCTGGCAGACGGACGTCTGATTGTCGCTCAGGAGCCAACATCGGAGCCTGCAGAAGCGTCGTCAACAACTAAAAAAGCTGCGAAGGCGGATCAGGATTCGTTGTACAGCGCCAACTATGCGTGTGCTGAAAGCGGCATGAGCTACGATGCTCCTTCGCCGCAGTTGTTCAGCTTCAACAGTCCATTGGGAATGTGTCTGGATTGCCATGGTCTGGGTATGAGGCACGGGTTTTCGCCGACGGCGATCGTTGTTGACGAAAAGAAGTCGATTCAAAATGGTGCTCTGCTTTACCTGCCGTCACTTAAGAAGCTGGGTCGCTGGCCTCGGCACATGCTGGTGGGTGCGGCAGAGGCGATTGAAAAGATCGTCGCGATGGAGTCGGGGTCGCTGCTGAAGACAAAGTGGGCGGATCTTCCAGAGCAGGCTAAGCAGCTTTGGCTGGATGGCACGGGAGAAAAACACATCACGTTCAGCTGGAAGACTCGAGGCGGCGTCTATAAGCATGGCGGCACGTGGGAAGGTTGGGTGAATCGTCTGCTGGAAAATTATCGCACCGCCAAAAATCCCATGATGCGGCGAGCGATGGAGAAACACCTTGAAGTCGTCGCCTGTCCGTCGTGCCACGGAGAAAGACTGAACAAGCAGGCTCGCAATGTGCGCATCACAACCACCAGTCGCAAATTTGCCAAACGCGGTCTGCCCCTGGAAATGAGCCTTCCGCAGGTGTGTGCTTTAAGTATTGAGCAGGCTGCAGAATTCTTCGAGTCGTTGAAGCTGGACACGACTCAGCAAATCATCGCAGAAGAAGCATTGAAGGAAATTTCCGGACGCCTGGGATTCCTGCTGAAATGCGGGTTGCACTATCTGTCGCTGGAACGATCGGCTCCCACGTTGTCTGGAGGCGAATCTCAGCGAATTCGTCTGGCCGGTCAAATCGGCTGCGGCCTTGTTGGCGTTGTTTACATTCTTGACGAGCCATCCATTGGCCTGCATCCTCGCGACAACGTGATGTTGCTGGAAAGCCTGCTGCATCTGCGAGACCAGGGCAACACGGTTGTGGTTGTGGAGCACGATGAAGAAACGATGCGCGCGGCTGATCACGTGGTCGACTTTGGTCCCGGCCCGGGCGTGCGCGGTGGAGAACTGGTGGTCGAAGGCAGCGTGAAAGATCTGCTTAACAGCAAACGCAGTGTGACGGGGCAATACCTTAGCGGGCGTCGAAAGATCGAAGTTCCGAAAGAACGGCGCACCGGCGGCAAGGACGCGATTGTCGTCAAGAATGCAGCTCACAACAACCTGAAAGGGATAGACGTCAGCTTCCCGCTGGGACGATTTGTTTGCGTGACGGGAGTTAGCGGCAGCGGCAAAAGTTCGGTCACAAACGATATTCTGTGGCAGGTGATGAATCGTGACGTCAACAAGGGGAATGGTGATCCGGGCAAACATGATCGAGTAAACGGGCTGGCAAAAATCGATAAGGCCATCGATATTGACCAGTCACCGATTGGCAGAACTCCTCGCAGCAATCCGGCAACTTATGTGAAGGTCTTCGATGAAATTCGAAAACTGTTTACTGCGTTGCCTCAATCAAAGATGCGAGGCTATAAACCCGGACGATTTAGTTTTAACGTGCCGGGAGGTCGCTGCGAAGCGTGTGAAGGTCACGGGGCAACAAAGCTGGAAATGGATTTTCTGGCTGACATTTGGGTGCCATGCGATGTGTGCGACGGCCGCCGGTTCAGCCACGAAACACTGGAGGTGAAGTACAAAGATCACAGCATTGCCGAAATTCTGAATATGGAAATTCGTGATGCACTGGATGTTTTTGAAAACGTGCCGAAGATTAAACAGCTGCTGCAAACGTTGGTCGACGTGGGGCTTGATTATATGCAGTTGGGGCAGCCTTCGCCCACACTTTCCGGCGGTGAAGCTCAGCGAGTTAAGTTGGCTCGCGAATTGGGAAAACGTTCTACCGGCAAGACGTTGTATCTGCTGGATGAACCCACGACTGGACTGCACTTCGCGGATGTTCACAAGCTGCTGGAAGTGTTGCATGGTTTTGTTGATCGCGGCAACACGGTGATTGTGATTGAACATAACCTGGACGTTATCAAAACGGCGGACTGGGTGATTGACATTGGCCCGGAAGGCGGAGCTGGCGGCGGGTTTATTGTTTGTGAGGGAACGCCAGAAGACGTCGCGAACAACAAAGATTCTCACACGGGAGCCGCATTGCGGAGCGTTCTGCCGGGCATGAAGCCGCGAGCTGTCAGTAAGAATAAAACAGCGGCTGGCACTAAGTCTGATCCTTTTATCTTCAGCAAAAAAATCCAAATTACAGGTGCGTCTCAGCATAATTTGCAGCACGTGAATCTGGAAGTTCCTCGCGGCCAGATGAGCGTGTTTTGCGGTCCCAGTGGCAGCGGCAAGACATCGCTGGCGATGGATACTTTGTATGCCGAAGGTCAGCGTCGCTATGTCGAAAGCTTGTCAGCGTATGCTCGCCAGTTCCTCGGGCAAATGCCGAAACCTCGAGTCGACAGCATTCAGGGGCTAAGTCCGGCGATTGCGATTGAGCAGAAAACGGTTGGCTCCACGCCACGTTCAACCGTCGGAACGGTGACCGAAATCTATGACTATCTGCGAGTATTGTATGCTCGTCTGGGAGTCGTGCATTGTCCGACTTGTGGTAAGCAGGCTCAGAAGCAGACGACAGACGAAATCGTGGAATCGATTTTGAAGATGGGCGACAAAACGCGTTTGCTGTTGCTGGCTCCTCTGGCAGTCGATCGGCAGACAACATTTGAATCTGTTTTCGAACGCATGCAGCGTAACGGGTTTACAAGAGTTCGAATTGATGGCACCACATATTCGCTGGGTGAAACGCCTGAAATCGATCATCGTCGTTCGCATGTTCTGGAAGTTGTGGTTGACCGTATCACGGTTGATCGCAAACAACGCGGGCGAATTACTGATTCTGTAGAAGCGTCCCTGGATATTGGAAAGGGTATTATCAGCGTCGTCGTTGCTGATAACAACGTGGCAGAAACCGAGTGGCAGAGGCAGGTCTTCAGTTTGCATCTGTCCTGTCTTGACTGTAGCAAGTCTTACGATGCTCCAACGCCCCAGCAGTTTAGTTTCAACAGTCCGTTGGGGTGGTGTTGGTCTTGTGAAGGCCTGGGCGTTGAGTACGGAGCCAATCAATCGCTGCTGGTGACGAGTCCCGAACGATCGTTGATGGATGGAGCGATCGGTGCGTGGCCTGATCCGCGAGCTAATGAATCGTTTCGACGGATGTTGGAAGCCGTTGGTTCCGAGTTTTCCATTCCGCTGGATCAGCCGTGGTATTTGCTTTCGTCAGAACAGCAGCGAGTCATCCTGTATGGCGACGAAGATCGTTGGGTGGAACTGCAAAGGCCGCCGGCCGGCACCAGAAAGAAAAAGAAAAACGACACGAGTGCACCGGCAACCGGAGCTGTGCGTTTTCGGTATCGAGGTTTGTTTCCCACAATTGAACTTGCTGCCCGGTTGTCGTATTCGCATCGCCGTTCTTTGATGGAGATGGCTGGCGAAAAAGATTGCAGTGTCTGCAATGGTACTCGCTTGCAGGAATTGACCGGTCATGTTCAACTGAAAAACACGACGCTGCCTCAGTTGTGCCGTATGCCTCTGACGAAGGCTCTGGAGTTTTTGAAGTCGCTTAAGCTAACGAAGGCGCAAAAGCAGATTGCGGGTGATCTGTTGAGCGAGTCGGTTCATCGATTGGAATTTCTGATTGACGTGGGGCTCGATTACTTAACGATGAATCGTTCGATGCCAACTTTGTCTGGCGGAGAGTCGCAGCGCATTCGCCTGGCGGGACAAGTGGGGCGATCGTTGACCGGCGTGCTGTATGTGCTGGATGAGCCAACGATTGGCCTGCATCCTCGCGACAACGGGCGATTGTTGGCGGCGCTGAAGCGGTTGCGAGATCTGGGCAATACCGTGTTGCTGGTTGAACACGATCGTGAAGTGCTTAATGCGGCTGATCGCCTTTACGACTTCGGCCCGGGGGCGGGGCGACTGGGAGGAACAGTGGTTGCTGAAGGGACGCCAAAGCAACTTGGAAAAATGAGTGTTCAATCGCTGACTGGAGGCTATCTTAGCGGAAAGCTGGGGATTCCCGTGCAGGAAGATCGACGGATTCCGTCATCGTCTGCTATTGCCTCGGTGTCTTCCAGATCTGCAAAGAAGAAAGCAACTGCACAGGACAGCAAGTTAAAGCAGCCATGGAAGGAGTGGCTGGAATTGATTGGGGCCACCCAAAATAATCTTCGCAGTGTTGATTTGCGAATACCATTGGGCACCATGACTTGTATCACGGGAGTCAGCGGCAGCGGCAAGAGTTCGCTGGTGATGAATACTCTGGCTCGCGCTGTTGCCAGAAAGCTGAACCTCAGCACAGACGCTCCAGGGCCGCATAAGAACCTGTTGGGTACTCAGCACCTGTCAAAGATTGTGGTGGTGAACCAAAATCCAATTGGCAATACTCCCGCTTCCAATCCTGCCACGTATACAGGAGTCTTCGACCACATCCGTGATCTGTTTACGAAGATGCCGGAATCGAAGGTGCGAGGCTTCGGGCCGGGGCGTTTCAGTTTCAATCGTGCGGGAGGACGTTGCGACGACTGCGAAGGCATGGGGCAGCAGAAGATCGAAATGCACTTTCTGCCTGATGTTTGGGTGGAATGCACCACCTGCCAGGGAAAGCGTTACAACGATGAAACCTTGAACGTGAAATTCAACGGGCACAGCATTGCCGCAGTATTGGATATGCCGATTGAAAAAGCTTTGGACGTGTTTTCCAACGTGCCAAAAATTCGAGCCCCACTGGCAACTCTTAATGCGATTGGTCTGGGCTATCTAACTCTGGGCCAGTCCGCGCCGACTCTTTCGGGCGGCGAAGCTCAGCGTATCAAGTTAGCCGCTGAGCTGGCCAAGCCGAATAAAGGTAAGTCACTGTATCTGCTTGACGAACCGACAACTGGTTTGCACTTCGACGATATCGCTAAGTTGCTGGCTGTGCTGAACAGTCTTGTGGAACAGGGTAATACGGTCGTTGTGATTGAACACAATCTGGACGTCATTAAGACAGCCGATTGGATTGTCGATCTGGGCCCGGAAGCTGGAGCTGGCGGTGGGCAAATTGTGACCGAAGGGACACCGGAAGACGTTGTTGCTTACGCACAGTCAGTTAAGGGTGGCAGCGGAGATTCAGCCAGGCCAAGATCCTGGACGGGCGAACTTTTGGCTTCTGTTCTGGAAGAATCTCAACGAGGAAGCATCGAAACGTTCGATGTGGAAAAAGCAGCAAAGAAGCAGACGGGCGACGTGAGTGTTGACCAGTTGGGCAAGACAACTCAGTTGCCGTGGGAAACAGACGGTCAGCGCTGGCACACTCAGGAATGCCTAAGCCACGACGGGAAACGCTGTCGCTGGGAAGGTGCCGCTTTGCAGTTTGTGCTGGACCTGCTGGCCAAAGATAAGCGGCTGGCTGCTGTTAACTGGAATCACCGATCAACGGTGGAAGTTAAGGCGACGGGCGGTCTGGGTTGGTTGTTGCACGCCAGAACAGGTCACGAATGGATGTTGAGTTTGTGTTTTCGAGTGAAGAAGAACACCTTCGAAGCGAAATCACTGGATGCGGCGCTGGGGTTGGTTCCAATTGATGACGTTGAGGAGATTCACTACTACAGTCAGTCGCCGCGAGTGAACGTACGCAACATGAAAACGCCCTGGCAGGAAGTGACGATCAAAATCTGGAAGAAAGATGAAGTTGATACTCCTGCGTTTCGATCGTTTATCCAGCAAGCGGTCGAAGCGCACATAGTTCAGGCGAAGAAAGAGAAAGCCAATCCGGAGGACTTAATGCCATGGAAGCAGCTTGGTCGGAAATGGCATTTACTGAAGAAAAGTGTGCCGAAGGGCGCGGATTGGGATTTTAAGACTGTCGACAAGCTGCTGAAAGTTGTGGAAGCAGGGTTTGCGAGTCACACAATAGACTTCAGTTCTCGCATCAAGATCGCGTGGGCGGACGCCACGACCGGAGATCCGGTTGCGGAGTTGCATACAAAACGAACAAATGCCGTCGAACTTCACGTCTTCGTGCCTCGGGATTCCATCACTGTCGGCGCTGTTGCTGAATTTGGGCAGAGCCAGAAAGTTACGCCTCGTAAAGATGGTTCGGATGCTGTGTGCTTAAGTTTCGTCAGCCCCGATCAGGTTACTTCGGGCCTGAAGAAATGGATTGCAGGATTCAGTTAGTTCAAAGTAGGGCCGGTTTCTACCGGCCGCTGTTCGTAGGGACGGTGAGAACCGGCCCTGCGAAAGTTATCGCTGGACTATTCCCTATTTAGCATTGCCTGCATCTAGCGAAAGTCGCGTGATCGGGATTCCAGCTGTTGCAGCATTTCGGAGACGTCATCCAGGCGATCACACACAACGTGGATAATGTCGCCTTCTCGCTGCAGTTTACCTGTTGCCATAAGCACGCTGGCGAAACGAGCGGTTTGGCGAAAGCGTTGCCAGACGTTGGGGAAGACGACCAGATTGGCGATTCCTGTTTCATCTTCCAGCGTCATAAAAGTAATGCCGTTTGCTGTTTGAGGTCGTTGCCTCATCAGCACCAGACCGGCGACTTTAACGCGACGATCGGGCGTGTGGCTTGATAGTTCTTCTGTTGGGATGGCTCGCAGTTGAGTCAGCTGGTCTCGCAAAAACGAAACGGGATGTTTCTTGAGAGACAAGCCTGCGGTGGCATAATCCTGTACGACGTCTTCCTGAGCCGACATGTCTGGTAGTTCCGGATCTGCTTCTTCAGCAAGAGGGCCGTCGATGTCTTTGAACAGCGGCATGTCCTTTTGAGCGGGCATGGCTTTCCACAACGCGTCACGGCGATTTACGTTTAATGACGTGAATGCATCTGAGCGTGCCAATAGTTGCAGTGCCGCTCGGTTTAGTTGGGTTCTTGCGGAAAAATCTTCGAACGATTTAAAGGCACCACCGCGTTTACGAGCGTCTTCGATGATGACGGCGTGTTCGTGTGAAAAACCTCGCAACATTCGCAGCCCCAGCCTTAGCGATAATCCTTCGTCGTTGTGCTTTAGGTACTGTTTATCGTTTGGCGAAACCTGCAGCTCGCGGCAGTTGGCTTCCAGCGTGCAGTCCCAATTGCTGAAGTTCACATCGATGGTTTCAAAGCGAACGCCGTGGTCTCGAGCATCTCTGACCAGTTGAGCCGGAGCATAAAAGCCCATCGGCTGGCTGTTGATGAGTGCGGCACAAAAGACGGCTGGGTGATAACGTTTTAGCCAGGCAGACACGTAAACCAACAGAGCGAAGCTGGCGGCGTGAGATTCGGGAAAACCATATTCGCCGAAACCGCTGATCTGGTTGAACACTCGTTCAGCAAATTCGCGGTCATAGCCGTTGCCCAGCATGCCCTGCACCAGCTTTTCATGAAACGCAGCGATCACGCCCGACTTCCGCCATGCTCCCATGGCCCGCCGCAATTGATCGGCTTCGCCTGCTGTGAAGCCAGCTGCGACAATCGCCAGCCGCATGGCTTGTTCCTGAAAAATGGGCACTCCCAGAGTTTTGTGCAGAACCGATCGGACGGCTCTGTTGGGAAACACCACGGGTTCTTCGCCCGCTCGGCGACGCAGATACGGATGCACCATGTCGCCTTGAATGGGGCCTGGCCGTACAATAGCGACTTCGATAACAAGGTCGTAAAAGCAGTGAGGCTTCAGTCGTGGCAGCATGCTCATCTGAGCACGACTTTCAATCTGGAAAACTCCCACAGTATCTGCGGCGCTGATCATGTCGTAGACGACGGGATCTTCAGACGGGACGTTTGCCAGCGTCAGCGTCTGATTGTGATATTGTTTCACCATGTCAAAGCAGCGGCGAATGGCACTAAGCATGCCGAGTGCCAGGCAATCGACTTTCAGCAAACCCAGTGCATCAAGGTCGTTTTTGTCCCATTGAATCACCGTACGGCCGGGCATGGCTGCGTTTTCGATGGGCACCAGTTCGCTAAGTGGCCCGCGCGACATCACCATGCCGCCGACGTGCTGAGACAGGTGTCGAGGAAAACTTAGCAGCGTTGAAACCAGTTTGATTAATCGCCGTCCCAACAGTGAATCCGGATCAATGCCGCCTTCTCGAACTCGTTCGGGCATTTGTTCAATCTGATCGACGTGTTCCAGTTGAGATGCCAGCTTTTCAACTCGATCATTGGACAACGCCAGTGCTTTCGCCACGTCTCTGACGGCAGATCGTGGGCGATAGGTAATCACAACTCCCGTCATGCCCGCTCGATCGCGACCGTAACGTTCGTAAAGATACTGCAGCACTTCTTCGCGGCGTTCGTGTTCGAAGTCGACATCGATGTCGGGAGCTTCATCGCGTTCTTTGCTGATGAAACGTTCGAACAAAACGTCGATGCGGTTCGGATCGACCGAAGTGACGCCCAGACAGAAGCATACGACTGAGTTGGCCGCACTGCCTCGCCCCTGACACAAAATGCCTTTTGAACGAGCAAACCGAACGATGTCGTACACTGTTAAGAAATACGCTTCGTAGTTCATTTCGGCGATGAGTTTTAGTTCGTACTGAATCAGTTCGCGAACTTTGTCCGGCACGCCGTCAGGGTATCTTTTTTTCGCTCCTGTCCACGTTAATGTGGCAAGGTATTCATCGGGCGTAAATCCGTCGGGGACGATTTCTTCCGGGTATTCGTAACGCAGTTCATCCAGTGAAAAATGACAACGGTTGGCAATCTCAATGGTGCGTTGCAGAAGTTCCTGCCGTCCGAAAAATTGTTTCAGCAACTCGGCGGCTGGTTTCAGGTATCGTTCTCCATTGGGGTGAAGTTCGTGTCCGAGCTGTTGCAGGCTTTTGCCGCAGCGGATGGCTGTGACAACATCATGCAGAGGGCGCCGTGCTGTTTCGTGATAGTGTACATCGTTGGCGGCGGCGATCGGCAGGTTAAGGCGGTGGCACAATTTCAACCAGCGATCAAGTCTTGCTGCGTCGTTTGGTCCGCGGTGTAGTTCAGCCAGAGCGTAACAGCGGTCGCCAAAAATGGTCTGATACTGTTGCAGCTGCCGTTCGGACACCTCAGCGTTTGCCGCGGGCTGAAATGTATTGGAGAACCTTTGTTGACTTTCCGTTGATAGCGGCACGCAGCACAGCAGGCCTTCGCTGTATTCGGCGATGTCGCTGATTTTAAGTCGGCATTCTCCTTTGGGAGCTCGTCGCCTGCCGACAGTGATCAGTTGTGAAAGCCTGCCGTATGCGGCGCGATCTGTCGCCAACAGAACGGCGGCCGCTCCATCTTCGGGAACAATTTCTGCTCCGATCAGCAGCTTCAATCCAGCTTCCCTGGCAGCGACGTGAGCGCGCACGACGCCGGCCAAAGTGTTGCGGTCTGTGATGGCAAGTGCCGTATGTCCCTGAGCTTTGGCGGCTGCGACTAATTCGTCAGCGTGCGATGCACCTTCCAGAAAAGAGTAGTTGGTGCGGCAATGAAGTTCTGCGTACGGAACTGCGCCGTCGGCAAGGTCAGCGTCGATTTTGGGGATCGGCTGGCGAACGGGACGCTGGTAAACGGGTTGTTCTGGCACGTGAACCGACTTCCGGAGAAAAACGCAGACACACGTCAGATGGTGTGCGACCGAAATTCTATGCCATTGGCTTTAGAAATGCGTCAAACAGCGATGTTGTTCAATAAGCGGCGAAGCCGGCGCTAAGCTTGAGCCGTCAGCTGTTGAAAACCCCTTGTATTTGCGGCGGCAGGATGCGGCTTTTGCTGGAGCTGATCAAACGGACTTGTCGTTGGCCGGTTTTGGGACGGTGCTGAAGCAGTCTTTTCAGGGGAAGGCTGCCTTTGGTATATTGCGTATATTGGAAAATCGCGGGGGACGTTCGCAGCTGGTTTGAGCGACCGCTCAAAACTTGCAGATGCAGAGCAGACCGTGCGTTCAGCGTTATCAGTCAGACTTCGACGGCAATTTATTGCGGGCAACATGGATGTACACGACAGTTCACAAGTCTCGACAATTCAAAAAATCGACCTGGAAGGCGGGAGCACTTTCTGCCTTGTTGTCGGAGCTGTTGAGTAAGATCAATTCTAAACAGGCTGACGTCAAACTGATCAAGGTCGAGCCCGGCGGAACTCCCACCACGATTAAGGGCGGTCCGGAAGTGGCAAACGATGTGGTTGATTTGCCAGCTGGATTGAAGGTGTTGACGGCCCAGTATATTCGTGAGCGAGGCGATTCTGATATTGTCAGCAACGTCGACATCTTGAGTCTTGATATGTTGACTGTCGATATTGTTTCGCTGGTGTTCAACGTCGCTTCTGATCAATATCAGATTGATGTTCGAGCGCGTGATACTGTGCTGGCCGATAATATTTTCGCGACAGTCATTGAATATCTGTCGCTGCAGGAAATTGCGGCGGAATAACTTTCCTTAGCGGGATGCGCGATTGCAGAGGCTGTTTGTCTGCAATTCCGTTGTCGCAAAACTGTCCAGCAGTTCTTGCCTGCGTGTCTGAATGACTGGGAATTGCAGCGACGCGGCGACGTGATGCAGGCCTGGCACAAAGTTCAGCGATCCTTCATCACCGTTTGACTTGGAAAATGGAGGCAACTCTGTTCTGCTAGAGTTTCGCAGGAGCTTTTCTGCGCCGCCGGGTCAAGTTCCTGTTGACGTTTTCAGTCACTGATTGACCTGGAATTAAGACACAGACAGGAATGCAAAAATGCCCAGGTTGTTGATTATCGACGACGCCATGACTGATCGCGTTCGCATTGCCGGAATCGCATCGAAGTGGATGGACTGTACAATTTTTCAGGCAGACAGTGGCAAGGTGGCGATGGAACTCATTGCCACTCATTTACCTGACCTCATCCTGACAGACCTGCATATGCCTGAAATGACGGGGCTGGAACTTGTCGCGGCGGTTAAGCGCGAGCACCCCGGCATTCCCGTGATTTTGATGACCGCTCAAGGCAGCGAAGAGATTGCCGCTCAGGCATTGCGAGACGGCGCCGCCAGTTATGTGCCCAAGTTGCGGTTGGCCAGCGATCTGGTGGAGACACTGAATCAGGTCTACAAAACTTCACAGGCCGTACATTCGCAGTCGCGCTTGATGCACTACATGACGGATACGGTAACGTCGTTTGTTCTCCCCAATGAACCCGGGTTGATTAACATTTGCGTCGGTCATCTGCTTAGCATGCTGCGGTGCCTTCCGTTGGGTGACGAAGCGGAAAGACTGCGAGTCGGGATTGCTCTGCAGGAAGCCATGAAGAATGCCTGTTATCATGGGAATCTGGATGTCAGTTCTGAAGCCGGAGATGATCGATCCAGATTCGAAGACGTCGCTGCTTCGCGGTGTTGGGAAGAGCCCTACCTGAATCGACGAATTTATGTGCGAGCATCGATTTCACGAGAACGCGCTGAGTTTGTGATTCGAGACGACGGTGTTGGTTTTGACTTTACAGCGGTTAGTGATGACAATGAAACGGGCAGTCAGAATGGAACGTCGGGCCGTGGTATTCGACTGATGAGATCTGCGATGGATCAAGTTTCATACAATAGAACAGGTAATGAAGTCACCATGCTTAGGCGTGCGGTGGTTGCAGATGTTGATGATTGATTGCAGTTGTTCGCATAAGAAATGCAAAGCTGTAATCTATCGTTTTTGTGAGTTCGGCCACACTCTGATGACCGCTGTAAATGCCCGCGCAAAGGTGAGACATGTCTGTTGAACCCCTGACCACTATTCTGTTGATCGATGATTCCATCACCGATCGAACTCGCAGCGTAGGACTGCTTCGAAAGGCAGACGCTGCATGGGATGTGATTCCGGTTTCCAATGCTGATGACGCCTTGAAGATGTTGGGGCAGCGCCGTATTAACGTGGTGATCTCAGACGTTGTTATGCCGGGGATTGATGGGCGACAGCTATTGAAAATCATGGGCACCGATTATCCAATGATTCCTGCGATTTTGATTTCTTCGCAGCAGGACGATCAGGTGGCCGCCGAGTGTATCGGGTTGGGAGCGGTCAATTATGTATCGAAGGAAAAGCTGGCGGAGAAGCTGGGAGCCGTCGTCAAGGAAGTTCTGAAGGCAGAAGAAGAACTGGTTTCCAGGCGACGCGTTTTGGAACACGTGGTTCAAAATCGGTTTCAGTTTGAAATTGAGAATAACCTGGATCAGATTCGAGCTCTGGTAAACTATGTTCGTGACCGCCTGCTGGCTATGCAGGTGTTATCAACAATCAGGATCCGCAATGCGACAACGGCTGTGCGAGAATGCCTGCTGAACGCTTATTTTCACGGCAATCTGCAAGTCAATTCACGTCCGCTGGAACTGACGCGAACGGAATATATGAAAGTTGCGTCTGTTCGACAGCAGCAGAGTGAATATGCAAATCGTCGCATCCGCCTGGCGATGCAGCTTGGTCAGCAAACAGTCACGTTTCGGATTAGTGATGACGGTCAGGGCTTTGACCATTCAGCAACAGAACGGCTGACAGGGCCTCCCAGTGATAGTTTTTCGAACGGCAACGGTATTCGATTGATGCGTGCTTTGATGGAGTCTGTTGACTTCAATGCATCAGGAACGGAAGTAGCATTGGCTATTGCGATCGATGAACGGCGTTTGATGACGCAGGTTAAAGGCTGAAATTTAAGCGTCAGCTGAATCAGCATCCGTGGTGAAATATTTGCTGGCTGCAGGAGAGTGCAATGGTTTCCATTTTGGTTGTCGATGATTCCGCCACCGATCGGATTCGTATCGCTGGATTGCTTAAGAAGCAGACCGACTTCACGGTTGAGCTTGCCTGCGATGGCGTTGAGGCACTGTCTCGATTGGAAGCGACTGGTTTCGACCTGGTGCTGACGGACCTGCAGATGCCAAACAAGGATGGTTTGGAATTGGTGCGGGAGATGAAGTCTGCTTATCCTCACACGCCCGTGATTCTAATGACGGGCCGGGGCAGTGAGGAAATTGCCGTTCAGGCGATGAAAGATGGAGCTGCCAGCTATGTGAATAAAGCCAGCGGTTCTCAATGGTTGATTGAAAACATAGAACGCGTCCTGGCGGCTCGAGTTGAAGCTCGTGGCAACGCTGATTTGCTGGGTTGCCTGGTGTCAGACGAATACGAATTGTCACTGGAAAACGATCGTACTCTGATGTCTGCGACGGCCCGTTTTTTAAGCCAGGCTGCTCAGGCTGCGGGACTGTGCCCCGATTCAGAATTACCCCGTTTGGGAGTCGCATTGGAGGAAGCTCTTTTGAATGCCTGCCTGCACGGCAATCTGGAGCTCGATTCTGTGCTGCGAGAAGGGGACGGAACAGCGTTCAGCGAACTGGCCAAAGTGCGTGCCGCCGCTGCTCCCTGGAAAGATCGCCGCGTCACTGTCAAAGCGTGTATTACACCACAACAGTTGCGTGTTGATATTGCGGACGAAGGGAGCGGCTTCGACGCCAGTAAGATTCCTGATCCAACAGATCCTGAAAATTTGCTGAAACCGCATGGTCGCGGGGTGCTGATGATGCGGTTGTTTCTGGATGAAGTGGAATGGAACGATTGCGGAAATCGAGTCACTTTGATTAAGAACGGACAGCCACAATGAATCTTCCCGAATCAGATTCTCCGGAAGAAGCGCTCAGGCAAACTCAGGCAGATTATCATATGCTTGTTGATAGCCTGCCGGTGTGTCTGCTTCGAAAAGATCGCCAGGGGCGAGCCGTCTTCGCCAACAAGCCGTATCTTGAGTTCCACGGGATTTCACTGGAAACGTTGATTGCAAACGGCGAGCCGCCAGTCACTGACGAAAGAAACCGTGCAAGGTTTCAGAAAGAAGATCAGGCGACGCTGATAAAGGGAACGGTTTTTCAAGGAGTGGTTGATCAGGTTTGCAGCGATGGCAGCAAATGTTGGGTGGAACGTTTAAAGGGGCCACACCGTGACGCTGACGGAAAAATCGTTGGAGTTCAGGTTCTGTTCTGGGTGGTTACTGAACAGGTGGAAGCCGAAATGGCTCACCAACGTGAAGCGGCGTTGTTGCAAACGCTGTTAAAGTCGATTCCGGACGCAATCTACTTCAAAGATGCTGAAAGCCGATACATTCGTATCAGCGAAAGTATGGCGGCGATGTTTGGTCTCAGCAGCGCGGCGGAGGCCGTTGGTAAAAGCGATGCTGAATTTTTCACCAGCGAACATGCCGAACAGGCTCGCGAAGATGAGCTTCGCGTTATGGAGTCCGGTCAGTCAATTGTGGGACGCGTTGAGCGAGAAACCTGGCCGGATCGACCGGATACGTGGGTTTCTTCAACCAAGCTGCCACTGAAAGATGCCGCTGGAAATATTATCGGAACCTTCGGCCTGTCTCGCGATATCACTGATGTGATTACTGTCGAAGAAGAATTGGCCCATGAACGTGATCGTCTGCAGACATTGATGAATCACCTGCCCGACGTCATCTTTATTAAGGATCGTGTCGGGCGTTTTCTAATGACGAATCCAGCCTTGAATCGCCTGTATGGATGCAAAACCTCAGACGAGCTTGTTGGCAAAACAGACTTTGATTTCGTTCCCGAAGATGTGGCACGGAATTTCGCCGAAGACGACAAAGCGGTCATGGAATCCGGCAAGCCTCTGGTTGATCGGGAAGAGTCAAACGTTGATCAGCGAGGAGAAGAATTATGGATGCTGACCAGTAAGATTCCGCTGCGCGATGTGAATTCAAACGTTGTCGGCCTGGTGGGAATCGGCCGAGACATCACCAAACTTAAGCGAGCCGAACAGGAGGCGACTCGGAAAGCGATGGAAGCGGAATTGCTGTACGAGGCAACTCGGCTGGTAAGAGAAACGGATTCAATGGAAGACGCTTTGCGCGGCTGCCTTTCAATTGTGTGCAATCTTACAGGATGGGACGTTGGTCACGTTTTGCGACCTTCAATCGATGATGCAAGCCCATATCTTGAGTCGATGGGAATCTGGTTTCCTGAGGACGATACCGGTTATCTAACGCTCCGCAACGCAACGCTGCAATCGCGGATACCACCCAGCAAAACGAAAGGACTTTCCGGAGTTGCATGGGCGACTCAGGAACCCCGGTGGGTAGAAAGTCTGCGGGATGAACTCAGGAATGAAAAAGGACAGTTCTTCCACGACAATGGCTTCTGCAGTGGTGTTGCGTTTCCCATTATCATTCACGACGAAGCCGTCGCGGTGCTGGAGTTTTTTGCGAACGACGTTCAGCCTGAAAACAGCCGCCTGCTAAGTGTGTTTCAGAGTGTCGGTGAGCAGGTTGGTCGTGTTATGGAACGCAAACGCGCAGAGGAAGCGCTGCGTCACGCGTTGGATGCCGCCGATGCCGCAAACCGTGCGAAAAGTGACTTTCTTGCCAACGTCAGCCACGAAATTCGCACACCGATGAACGGAGTTATTGGCATGACCGAACTGCTGATGGAAACGTCGCTGACTGCCATGCAACGCGAATACCTGACTTTGGTTCAGGCTTCTGGTGAATCGTTACTGGATTTGATCAACGACATTCTGGATTTTTCCAAGATCGAATCCGGAAAGATGGAGCTGGAATCCATCCCGTTTGAACTCCGAGAGTCGTTGGGTGACACCATGAAGCTGTTGGGCACGCGTGCTCATAAGCAAAAACTGGAATTGGCATTTTCTGTGGCCGAAGACGTGCCCGACTTTCTATTGGGTGACCCCGCTCGACTGCGGCAGATTGTTGTGAACCTGGTCGGAAATGCCATTAAGTTCACTCTGGAAGGTGAAGTCGTCCTTCGGGTGAACACGACTTCGAAGTCTGACGATGAAGTGCAACTGGAAATTTCTGTTTCAGATACGGGGATTGGAATTCCGCCCGACAAGATTGATCATGTCTTCGAATCGTTTCAGCAGGCGGACACGTCTACAACTCGAAGTTTTGGTGGTACCGGATTGGGACTGGCCATCTCAACACGCCTTGTGGAATTGATGTCTGGTAAGATCAGCTGCGAAAGCGTTGTTGGGCAGGGAAGTGTTTTCCGGGTGGAAGTTCCGTTCGGCATTGCTCATGGTTATCAGTCATCAAGCCGGGATCCCGTTGTCGTGCACGGAACTCGTGTTCTGGTTGTCGACGACAATGAAACGAATCGTCGGATTCTGGTGGAAATGTGTACCAACTGGGGGATGATCGCCGCCGCCGTCGGAAGCGCTGACGATGCGATGAGCCTCTTGGATTCGGCGCGGGCTGATGAACCATACGTGCTGTTACTGTCTGACGTTCACATGCCGCTTACCGATGGCTTTGGACTGTGTGAAATGATTCGAGCCGATGGCCGCTACGCGGATCTGAAGATCATTATGCTGACATCCGGGGGCCGTCCGGAAGACGCCGTGCGACGGCAGCAGCTAAACATCGCCGGTCATTTACTGAAACCTGTGAAACAATCGGAATTGTTCGACAGCATTGTGACGTTGCTGGAAGTTAATGCCACAGAAGCAACTCCTGATGTTCGTGATCATGATTTAGACTCGGCTGCAGTTAATGGGTTAAATGTTCTGCTGGCAGAAGACAATGTCGTTAATCAAAAACTGGCGATGGGGTTACTGAAAAATCAGGGACACTTTGTCACTCTTGCACGCAACGGAGCCGAGGCTGTCAGGCTTTACTCAGAAGCCGCATTTGATGTTGTGTTGATGGATGTACAAATGCCGGAACTGGATGGGTTGCAGGCCACAGCGGCGATTCGTGATTACGAACAGCAACACGAAGTCAGAACGCCAATTGTTGCAATGACGGCTCACGCGATGAAAGGCGATCGCGAATTGTGTCTTGCGGCGGGGATGGACGAGTATCTTTCCAAGCCCATTCGAGGCAAGCAAATTGCTGAAATGTTCGCCAGGTTAAAGCTGCAACCGGCAGGTAAAGAACAGCCGACCGATGCCGGGCCGTTACGATTGTCTGCAGGCGAGCCTGTATCGTTGGTCGACTGGGACCAGGCCCTTGAAAGTGTCGATAAAGATCGCGAACTGCTGAAGGCTGTGATTGACGCTTTTCTTGAAGAAGCGCCGCAGCTTTTGGAACAGGCGCGAATTGCCATTGAATCGCAGGATGCCGGCACTTTGCATCGCATGGGCCATACTCTTAAAGGGGCACTGTTGTCGTTGGGGGCTGGCCAAACGGCTACTCTGGCGGCCACTCTGGAGCGTATTGGAGCAACGGGCACCACAGACGGAACGCTGGAAGTTCATTCGCAACTTAGCCAGCAGATTTTGCAAGTGTCTGAAGAGTTCAGTGCTTTCAGTCTCGGTTGATCTGTACCTGAATGCTGAGGCTGTGTCTTTGGCAGCCGTGTACGTGCCAACCGCGTACGTGCCAACCGCGTA
>CALFSX010000173.1 GCA_937916515.1 uncultured Planctomycetaceae bacterium
TCTTCAGTCTTTGGTTCTTCAGTCTTCACTGGCTGGGAGTCATCTTCGCCGCCAAAAGGAACCAGCATGCCAAACATTGAGTACGATTTTTCAACCGCCTCGCTGCACTTAGATGCCATTGTTGGATCCATCGCCAGCACAACGCCGAACCATCGCTGAACTTCGTTGAACTCTGCCAACTGAACTGAAAGCAGCCCCATTTCGAACCGGCTTTGAGGATCATCGACGCTATTTCCGATCGATTTCAGCTTCTCCAGACGTTGAGCCTGAAGGTCTTTGATCTGCTCGACGTTTTGTTGAGCAATTGCCTGTCGCTTTGTGTCGCCGGTTGCCGCATACAGCTTTGCGGCAGCTTCCATGACACGCAAATCGCGAGGTGCCATCTGGATGCATTCCGTTAAAAGTTGCTGTGCCTTGTCGTTCTTTCCAGAGGCAACTTCAATCATCGCTGCTGAGATTTTTGTGGGCAACGTTGCATCCGGATTTTGAACGCCTTCCATTAAAGCACTTTCAATTGCTTCAATGTCGCCCAGTGCAATCTGGATCTGAGTCTTCAGGATCATGTCTTCAATCAAAGGAACGTATTCCTTTGAAATTGTCGTCATGACTTCCTTGTTTCCTGTTTCGAGTGCACAGCGAGCATAGCCTTCCAGCAGTGCCGGACTTGCGGCGGCAAAGTCTCCGGGGGACTTCAGCAATGCCGAATAGTCTTCCATCGCTTCTTCAAACCGACGCTGGTCAACCTTTAGTCGACCAAGCATGGTGCGGGCTTCTCTGTTGGCCGATTCGTTTTGCACCACGACGTTAAGAGTGTCTTCTGCCAACTTTAAGGTACCAACCGCATAGTACAATTTCGCCAGCAGAATTCTGCTGCGGTCGGCGGTTTCAGGAGCAAGTTCGATTGCTTCTTCGTAGTCTGAGATTGCTCCACGGAAGTCGCCCAGTCGAGACTTTACATCGCCCAGTTGCTGCAGAACAAGTGGCTTGATTTCGGCATTCTGCAAGGCTTCTTCGTACAGCTCTATCGCTTTGGGGTCGCGACTTTGGCGGGACGCGTGCATGCCCTTCAGCAGCTTTGTGTGAGCTTCGTAGGCCGGAAATTTCTCCAGCTTCGCCAATGTAACCAGGAAGTTTTCCTGTTCCGAAGCTTCGAATTCCTTCTGAGCCTGCTGAAACAGTTGCTTGGGATCATCTGGAACGGACGAAAAAATCACGCCCGCGCCGATGGCGATTGTCGCAAAGGCCAGCATAATCCAAAGCCACCAGGGAAGCCCGCTCTTGACGCGAAGTGGCTGAGTTTGATTCATGATTGTTGCCGCTTTGAAATCCAGTATGTGTTCCGCGCATGTCACAAGTTGTTACTGTTAAACACTTAACGTCTGAACAGCTTGCCTTTTTTCGCGCGCAAAATAGTCGTGCTTGGCCTTGCTACGTCGAATTCTATCAAAGTATTGGCAAATTCTGGGCATTTCGAGGCGGCCAGGCAGCAAGACTCCAATGGTGTGCAGTGGCTAATTGTCAGGTTTTCAATTTCAGCGTAGGTAGATAGTTGGCAAATATTCGAGTGAAATGACCCCTCGCTGCAATTGCATGAGAACACTGCCTCAAAATGCAGCGAATCAACCAGAGGATGTACCGACTGACGTCACGAAAAGAGGATCATACGCATCGTTCTGGATTTTCTAATAGCGATACTCAACGCAGTTCGCTGGCTTCAGCGACTTCCTTTTCCTGGCGAATGCAATGGTTGGCAACTATGTTTGCCTGACCATTTAGCCTTATTCAGAAAAGCTTATGTTGAGTCCCGGTCTTAGTGCGATTCATCCGGGGGGGGCGGAGATCCAAAAGTTGCGCGACACGTGTTGCTGCGGAAGTTCTGGAAGACCGCACACTGTTGGCGTCGTTTTCGCCGGGAAACATATTGGTCAGCAACGCTCCGTTCAGCGGAGGTGCCCCAATGTTGTACGAATACGACATTAGCGGCGCACGACTGCAGGAATTTCCGATCCCACCTGTTGGGTCATTTGAACTGGCGCGCGACCTTGCGGTGGATTCGAACGGCAATGTTCAGATCTATAACGGCACGTTCAGTCCCGAACTGGCCACCCTTGATGCTGCAGCTGGAACGATTAACCAAACGCTGACATTCCCGAACTGGAGTACAGCAAATGTCCTGACCTTGGGTGGGATTGCTGCATACGACAAACTTGTGTTTGTCACCGATACGGTGACGGGCAGGGACACGTCCGCACACCGCGGTTTGGTGCGATTCAATTTAATGATTCGACCGCCGTTCGTTTTGGCGCTTCTGAGGGAGGTATGATTGATGTCGCAGTTGGCCTGGACGGACTGGTCTACGCGTTGAATCCTGATGGCTCCCCCTCTGGCACGCGCATTTTCGTTTATGATCCGATCTCGATGGTGCTTCAACGAACAATTGAGATGCTTACCCAAAACCGGGCTATTGCCGTAAATGCGGCGGGGCACATTTTCACCGTTGGTGGAATTGAAAGCATTCGTCACTACGACCCCAACGGCATTCAGATTGGCGCAACATTGTCGGATATTGATGTCGATCGAGACGGTAATCTGCTGATCGCGTCACACGGCGGAATGATCGCGGTGACAACGGAGGCATTGCAGAGTTTGACTGCCTTCAATACACGCACTTCCAACGGTATGAACTTCCCCACGTGCGTGCCGCCAGCAAACGCATTGAGCGTCAATATTATGGGAACGTCGATCAGCGAGAACGGTGGCACCATCAGGGCGACTGTCAGTCGCAACACGGACATAACCAACGCACTGACTGTGACCCTTTCCAGCAGTGATACGAATAAAGCGACAGTGCCAGCCACGGTAACCATTGCCCTTGGCCAAAGCACTTCGGCACGGTTTGCCATGGCCGGTTTCGACGATACCATTGCCGATGGCACGAAGACCGTCACCATCAGCGCCAGCGTGGCTGCTCACGAGTTTGGCACTGATACAGTAGACGTGACTGATGACGCACGATTTCTTCGAAACCCGGCAACGTGGATGGTGATGGCGATTTTGATGCCAACGATTCCTTTCTGATTCAACTTGCCAGGCTGTCCGGCGCTGACTTGCAAATCGACCAGTCCAAAGGCAGCAGTCTTCTGACCGCCTCCCAGATACGTGCCAAAATCAACCAGATTGGAACGAAGGCAGATGTGGATGGAGATCAGCTCTCTCCAGTTTCACCCGCGTCGCACGCCACCGGGGCAAGGGCGAAGCCCTTGTCAGGACAATGCTCCGGGAATCGGCGAACCGTTCCGGATAACGGTAATCGGGCGGCCAACGTTGGCAGCGAATTCCTTCTTCGGATCGACACCAATATTCTGCAGGAACGTGGCGGCCAGATCGTCGGGAGAAAAGCCAGTACCCACGGGGCCTTCTGCTTTGTCGTTGGTGCTGCCAATGACTTGACCAGGGCGAACTGCCCCGCCGGCCAGCAATGCACACATCGCCCGAGACCAGTGGTCTCGCCCCGCGTTGCCGTTGATTTTTGGGGTTCGTCCAAATTCACCAGTCACCAGAATCGATGTGGATTCCAGTAGTCCGCGTTCGCCAAGTCGATCAAGCATGGCGGACAGACTTTGGTCGAAGCTGGGCAGAAGTTCGCGCCCAAGCGTATTGAAGTTGTCCTGATGAGTATCCCAGCCTTCCAGCAACACTGTCACAAAGCGTACTCCCGCTTCGATCAGTCGAGTGGCCAGCATTGCACTTTGGCCGAATTCGTGGCGGCCGAAGCGATCGACTTCGCGATCAGTTTCCAGTGACAAATCAAACGCATTTCGTGACCGAGTCGAACTGATGATTTGGTAGGCCTGTTCAGAAAAACGATTCAGACCTCGCACTGCATCGTCCAGCGATTCATAACCTTTGAAGGCCGTATCGATGTCGTCACGCAACCGACGTCGCAAGTTGTATTTTTGGACGGTCAGTCCGTCATCCAGAGTAATGCCGCGAACTCGAAACGGCTGGCCGAAACGAGGCTTCTCGCCGGTCGATAGCGGCCCGTATTCGGCTCCCAGATACCCCGGACCTTCCACCGGTCGATCGATGGAAACGAACGAAGGTAAATCCTGTTTTGATGGATACTCGTGGCTGACGATCGAACCAAACATGGGATAGTCCACAACCGGTGTCGGCAGATTGCCGGTCATGACATAGCGAGTGCCCAGACCATGATCCGCGAGACTGTGCGTGATGCCTCGAATCAGCGCGTATTGATCCGCGCGTTTTGCAAGGCGAGGCATGTGTTCGCAGATTTCGACACCTGGCACCGCTGTCTGAATTGGGCTGAACAGCCCGCGATATTCTGACGGCGCTTTTGGCTTCAAGTCAAACGTGTCCTGATGCGCCGGGCCGCCGCCGAGGAACACCAAAATGGCGGAGCGACCGGAGTCCGGTTTCCCTTCCTCCGCCTGAAGTCTCAGAAAATTGCTGAGCGACAAACTTGTCCCCAGAACTCCCGCCTGCAGCATATGACGACGTGAAATTCTCATTATTATGATCCCTCGACGGCTTATCTGATAAGAACAAATTCTTTTGTATTGATCAACGCCCACAACAGGTCTCGAAGACCCTGAGTCGCAGATTCCGCTTCTGCTAGACACTTCACGCCTCGAGCCAATTCATCGGGTTGCGGAACGCGACTGAGCGTCCTGAGCCATGCTTCTTTGACAAGCGATTCGCCAGTCGGTGCTGTTCCCGCCGCAATCTGGCCATCGATCTGAGCCAGCCAGCCGCTGTCTTCAAGTCGCTGATCGACCAGCGGGTCGTTCTGCAGAAAAATGGCCTGCAGCAGAGTTGGTTGGTTAACTCTTTCGCAATCGCAATTGACAGCTCGATCGGGTTTGCCGAATACCTGCATTGCATACGTTCCAGCCAATCTCATGGAAAGATGTCCGATGGCGCGTCGCGACAGATCCGAACGAACATCGTCCGCCTTGTCTGAAGCGGCCACAGCCTGTTTGACACCATCGTAGACGACTTCCGCTGGTAGTCGACGCGGGACAGCTCGACTGAAGTTTCGGCGGTCTTCGCGGTTGGTGTTGTTCGGAACCCAACTTCGTTGGTAAGTGTCACTGGATACGATCTGGCGATGCAGCCATTTCATATCGAAGTCGTGCTGAACAAATTCGTCAACAAGCCATTCCAGCAACGCGGGATTACTGGGCGGATTGGCCGGATTCAAATCGTCCGGCGGATCAACGATTCCGACGTTGAAGTAGCTGGCCCAAACGCGGTTGACGAAGGCTTGAGCAAACCATGGATTGCTCGGTTCATCCATCCACTTCATGATCGGTTTGCGCGGATCATCGTTTTGTTGAAGCGTAACTTTGCCACTTCGCAGCAGGCTCAGAGTGGTCGGTTCGTTGCGAGAGCTGATATACAATTCACGCCACGGCACCATGCGTCCTCGCTGAACCTGTTTGAATACGTCGTTGTTAACGGCGGCCCCGTTATTGTCGCGAACGCTTAGTCCAACCTGCGAAGCCAGTTCCCGGTATCGTTCTATCGACTGCGGCTCGACTCCGAACTTCACCGTTTCGAAGAAGCGACTGAATTCCCTGAAGTCGTCCTGAGTCCACGGGGCGAAGGGATGCTTATGGCATTCCGCACATTGCAGACGGATGCCCAGAAAGTTGTGTGCAAACGCCTGAGCTGCTGCGTCCGGCTTCTGCATACTTCGACGAGTCCAGTAGTGTGGCATTGTGGTCCGCTGAGCAAAGTCTGTCGGCGATTGCTCACGAAAATACGACGACACCTCGGCGGAGTAATCGTCATACGACTGCCCTTCGTCACGTCCTTTGGCAAGGATGATGCGGCGCACGATATCATCATACGCTACGTTTTCGCGAATTCGTTCGTACACCCACATGTACCACTGCACCGACGTTTCCTGGCCAAGTTCTGCCTGCTGACTCGGATTGCAGCCAGTGAAATCACACAATTTGTTCGCCCACCATGCGGCATACGCCGGTCGTTGCAGAAGTTCATCAATCTTGTGATCTCGCTTGTTCAGATTCGTGTCTGCAAGAAACCCTTCGACTTCTCGAGGCTCCGGCAGAGTTCCAGTCAAATCAATGCTGACTCGTCGCAGGAATTCGGAATCACTGCAAACAGCGGAAGGCGTGATGCTCAGCTTGCCGAGCTTTTTAATCACAAAACCATCGATCGGAGATTGCGGCGATACATCCGCAGTTGATACCGTTTTCGGTGAACTTGCAGGCACAGAACGATACGGTCTGAGCACCGGAACCGACGCGACTCCGTTATCGTAGAACACAATTACATGAGTGTCACCGGAACCTGCGGACATGATGAGTCCGTCTGCATCAACGGAGGCCACAGAGTCGTCATTGGTTCGAAAACGGCACAGGGGAGTAACGTCTTCACGCTGATCATTGCCCCACACGGCGACAACTCGCAACGATACCGGCGACGCGCTGTCGTCAAACACTACTTCGGCCGGTTCGACTTCCAGACGATCCAGTTGTTGGGGCTCATCGACACCTGCAGCGCCGGATTCGATCCAGCGTCTCAGCAGGCGATGCTGCCATGAATCAACAGCAAAGCGTTCTCCACCTTCGTGTTCAACCTGCATTAGCGGTTTTTGCAGCACAAGACTTTCGTCGGGCTGTTTGACCAGCAGCCGAAGCGTCTGTTCAGATGGCGACTTTGCCGTGAGTGAATTGTGGTCCATTTGGAAGTCGTAGCCGAACAGCGACAGTCTCAAATCGCCTCGTCCCTGAAACGAACCATGACAGGAACGACCGTTGCAGCCCAGTCGTCCAAGCAGCGGGACGACGTGCTTCTGAAAATCCGGCGTTTCCGTAACGTCGGAGTCCGCAAATCGCTGACTTGCCGGCGGCAGCGGTTCTGCAAAGCCGTTCGCCACGATCAGCGTGATAATTGCGAAAATCGACAGACGCAGAACAAAACCGGGCAATCGCAGAAATTGCACTCTGCTGTTAACGAGATTGATTCGAGTCATGGGCGGATCGCCTGAGAAACCGTGTGTCTGGAATAACGACTACTTCGACTCTATCTTGCGAACGGATTCGATGACGCTCAGATGATCCGTCAGGCGCTGCGGATGTTCGACACCGCATTCAATAGTGTCTCCCACATTCAGGTCATGAAATGCATCTTTTCGATTCCAGAAGCCAGCCAGCGTCGCCTGTTTACCGATGATGGAATTCGCTTCCTTCGCCTGACTCGCCGGCAGCGCATTCCTGATGGCGGTGATTTCCACAATCATGCCAAACAGGTGGTCGTCTTTGCTCATGACTTTCGCTTCGACGAAACCTTTAAAACCGCGAAAGTCGTCCGGCAGCACGGGGTAATCTTCGGGTCTGACCGGAGCAACTTTGCGAAGCACTTCGCCGACTCGCATCCGATCTCCACCATCATGCAGTGCGCCGAATTCTACGGTCTCACCTTTCCTGGCGACGACGAGTACGTCGAGCATTTTTCCGGTCACGCCTTCAGCAGACACGTTTGAACCGAGCAGCGTTTTCGGGTTGGTTGCTTTGTTGTTGTTCCAGACTCGGGGCACTGCGTCAACGGTGATCGTGAACGTGCCGCGTTCGATATCTTTTTCAACAAGCCGACCGACCAGCATACCCCGAAAGCCGCGGACTTCCCTGGTCATTCCATCGGAAACAACACGGTGGTCGTCCTTTTTCATCATGGCTTCGTCATCCGGTTTCTCGGCCGAATTTCGCGAGATCTCCGCCACAGTCAAGTGATCGCTGCGAAGTCCGATATGCTTCATACTTACGTCAAAGCGGTCGCCTTGCTTCAGTTTGTGGTAGGCGTCCTTTTTATTCCAGAATCCTGCCAGCATCAGTGGTTTGCCTTCGATGCTTTTAGGGTCCTTTGCCGCGTTTTCCTGGCCAACGTTTTTTACGTGTTCGACCTGGATGATCAGTTCAAACGTTTCAGGATCCTTCTTGACGATCTCCGCAGACACCGTGCCCTGGAATCCTCGGAATTCTTCCGGCAGAACGGGATAATCTGCCGGGTCGTACGGTGCTACTTTGCGAAGCAGTTCGCCGGGAAACACCAGCCGATCGCCATCGTGCCTGCATTCGAATTCAATGGTTTCGCCGGTGCGAGTCACCACCAGTACGTCCAGAAATTTCCCGAACACGCCCGTTACTTCCACTGTTTTCCCCACGATACTTTTGGGATTTTCAGCAGCGCTGTTTTTCCACACTCGCGGAACGGCATCGATCTGCACGATGAACGTTCCTTTCTCGACGTCCCGCGCTGCCAAACGTCCGACCAGCATTCCGTTGAAACGAGTCATGCCCTTGGGAAGCGGGTCCGGTGTGGTGCTAAGTTCCACCGTGTCAGCATTCGCGGAGACTGCTGGGACAGTGCGATTTGAATTTGCCTTCGGTTCATCAGCGCCAACGGGCATCGCCAATCCGACAAGGACTGCAAGAGTCGACAACGATTTGTTCATGGAAGGATTTCCTGGAAGAGAAACGGGATTTGGTGTGGAAGTTAACGCAGGATTCTGCGCGTTTGCTCGTGGCAACAGAGCGACAATCAAGATCGCCGCCGACAGTGTCACGGCCACGACAGCGCTGCGTCCAAAGACGGACGAACGGCGAAGATCGTTTTCATCAGCTAGAAGGGTTTCGATTCTTCGTCCCAGCGTGGAACGAAACGAAGCCATTCCCGCCGACAACACACAGGTTGCAGAATCGCGAGACTGGTTTTCGGCAATTTGATGTCCAAGTCGTATCAGGCACTGTGCCAACCCGGTGCGATCGCCCAGAGCTCCGGCGGCCAGTGAGTCTGCGACGAAGTCCATGTCTTCGCGAATTTGTTGACATGCAATCCAGTTCAGCGGCTGAAAGGGAAATGTGCGACAAATGATCTGCATCACCAGATTCCACAAGGCATCAGCTCGCGCGATGTGGACCAGTTCGTGAGCCAGCATGGCATCACGTTCGGCCGTCGCAAGTGAGTTCTCGTGGTTGGAAAGATCGCTCGGCATAAGGATGAACGGAGCCAGAATACCTGCCGTGACCGGGCCTTCAACGTCATCTGACGTCAGCACAGCGACATGTCTTCGAACTCCCAGCAATTTGGCAATGCGAGCCACGACGTGGGTCAATGGCATGTCTTCAATGGGTTCGGCGTGAAGGCGAAACTGGCGAAGTCGATGCCACTGAATTGCCAGTGTTCCAAATCCAGCGGTGGTGACAATCAACCAGATTGACGGCATAACAAGCCATAGCCAGGAAAAACCAATGCTCGGCCCTGCGACCGATGTCGATGACACAACGACCGCCGTGTCAGTCGTCTGATCGTCAGCCAAAGGACCTATGGCTATGTCCGTTGTTGCCAGGACCGCGTCGGATTCTTGATCGACAGGTGGCATTACATTGATATGGCTGTGGACGGCAGTCGATTCATTCAACGGATTATCCGCAGAGGAATTTTGAAAATTCCAAATTGGAAACTGAATTCCGAAATGAGGTACGTTAAAGACGGTGACTGCAACAGCCGTCAGAATTGGCAGCACGAGAGCCAGTTTCCACGCCTGCACGCGGAGCTCTGGATTTGTATTCCATGTGCTTCTGCGAACAACCGCCTTCACAGCCAGTAGCATCAAAGTAGAATGCAGCAGATACGTCAGCAGCAAAACGGACAACATGATACAAACGAGTAACAGTGCGTTCATTGCTGGCTTTCCTGCTGCTGTTTCAGGCGACGTTCGTGTTCCTGAACGAGTTTTTTGATGCGTTGCAGTTCGGAAGCATCCACTTGATCCGTATCCAGCAGATGGTTGACGAGTTCAGACGGACTGCCATCGAAAACTCGATTGACGAAGTCACCGACCATTGTCTGTCCAGCATGGTCCTGAGACACCGCAGGGCGATAATAGAAGACTCGATCTTCGCTGCGATGACAGACCAATCCTTTCTGCTCCATGCGAGTCAGAACAGTTGCTACTGTGGAATATGCCAACGGAGGATCAATATCCAGCAAGCCCTGGAGCTGTGCCACCGACGCCTCGCCGTGCTCCCAAAGCACTCGCATGACTGCCAGCTGTCGCCCTGTCAGTTTCAACTGCATTGCCTTTCCTTACGCATTGTCCAGGCTGAACCGCGCCGATCGTGACCAGCAGGTTCAGCCTCCGAAAACTACAGACAGTAAAACTACACGGTGTAGTTTTTGTTTGCAACGGTCTTCATTGAGATTATTTGCCGGTTTGTTGACAAAAATTCCACGACTTTTCATATTCGATTCCGCCGCCGATCTTCACTAAAAGACGGGCTCAACGAATTCGAGCTAAGCCACATGCGGAATATTTAGTCCGTAACTAATATTTTGCAGCGTCGGCATGGATTCGTTGGTGCCGTTGTTTCTGGCTCGATACAGCGGGGCGCATACTGCATCATAAGTGCAGGTGAATTCTGAAACGAAGGGCGTGGCCCTTGCCCCAGAGTCTAACTGACGCTCGGGAACCATCCGTTGTCCCTCTAAAACATGCGATTGTCAGCCTGAGCAAGGCTGGAAATACGTCGATATGGCATTCTTATGGATACCAGCAAATCGCCCACTCACCAGTGTCCCGGATGTAACTGCGAATTGAGCTTTTGGGAACGCTATCCAAATTACTACTGCAAAGATTGTGTGAAGCTTACGGTGGACGAAAACGGCAGACGTCTGCTTTTTGGAAACATGTCGTTTTCCGGTGGCTTGTTTTGGGCGTTCGCTGGTGAACCGAAGTCTGGCGAACAGAATTGTTCCAGGGTCAAGTGTCTGATTAAAGGACGCCCGGTGGTTGTTACGGAAGCACGATTTGGAGGCGTGGTTGCTCAACCGGATGATGCTGCTTAATTGGTCGACGAGTACAAAGGTTTGCAATACGCTTACAGGAAACACGACAATGTCAGAAGCGAATCTGGTCCATCACGCGATCAACTATATTGAATTCAGCGTGACTGACCTTTCCCAGGCAAAATGCTTTTACCAATCCGCGTTTGGGTGGAAGTTCACTGACTATGGGCCAGGCTATGCCGGAATTCAGAAGATGAACGGCGAAGGCGAAGTTGGTGGCCTGGCGGTTGCTGAAGCTGTATCACCGGGTGGCCCCCTTGTGGTGTTTTATTCAAACAACCTGGAAGATTCGCTGCAACGAGTGCGGGCAGCGGGCGGGGTAATTACCAAAGAACCATTTTCGTTTCCTGGTGGACGCCGGTTTCAGTTCCTCGATCCCAGCGGCAATGAACTTGCCGTTTGGTCGGAGGCATAAGTTTGCATTGACTGTGACCTGCCGTCGTTGGTTCATGCCGGTAGTTCAGCAATCGTCTGGTTGCCAGCCTGCAATCGACACGCTTTACACGCATCTTTATCGTAGCGACAACGGCGCGGCTCGGCGATTCAAATGTCCTACCCATTTCATCTTCCCACGCCACCGGGGCAAGGGCGAAGCCCTTGTTAGAATGCGCGGTACAGGCCGAACCAGAATGCTCCGGTGTTGTTGGTTAGTGAATAACCATACTCCGTGCGAATCGTCACGTTTTCGACAAAGCTCAGCAGCGGAATTTGAAAGTACAGGCCCGCTCCGATGGCGTGGTCGACTTTTCCTTGAGCTTCGTTCAGCAGGTAGGATTGTCCCACGTCGTAAAACAGGGCTCCATCAACCGACTGCAGCGCTGCGGTGTTGTCCAGTACCTGATAGTCGATGTCGCCTGCCACGGGGAATCGCCATTCAAGGGAACTCAACCAGAAAGCGTTGCCTTCTGTGGCTGTCGCATCGCGTCCTCGAAATCTTCCAGGGCCACCAAAGCGGAAGTGTTCTCCGTTGTCGTTCCAGCCGTAGCCTCCGGAAATTCGTCCGGCAACTTTTGTCTCCGATAACCATCCGGGAGCTTCGTTCAAACGCTGAACCGCGCCCAGTTGGCCAGACACTCGATCATACGTTGCTCCACCGCCAAACGCTTTAAACCCGTGTTCATAGTTCGCGTCAACTCGCACGCCTTTATCCGGATCCCAATACGGCATTTGCGAATCAGCGTGATATTGAACACCGAACGCTCGGACGTTGCCATACTGTTCAATGCGAGGATCGTTGGATGGAGTGTTATCTTCATCGGGGAAGAAGTTGTCGCCAAAACGCGTGTAAAAATCGATGTAGCTCAGGTCGGGGTAAATCAGACTGGTGGTGTAATTGATCACTCGACGCAAAGCAAAGCGAGTCTGATGGCCGGGGTCGTTGGCCAGAGTCGAAAGCAAAGCGTATTCATAGCGTCCGAGAACCTGCCAGTTGGAAGCGGGAGCGTTATAGATGACGGCATCGACACCTGCGGAAATGTGGTCGTCATTGCGAGATGCCGTGGCCGCGGTGTATGCCAAAAACGGAGAGATCCGGTATTTGTTGGAACTGATCAAAGCAGCTCGCAGCCCAAGACGACCATCTTTGTCCAGCCCGAAACCTGCGACGGCACCTTTTTGGTGAAACGGCTGCATCAGGCCGGTTTCGTCAATCGGCGTGTAGAATGGACTGATACGAGCGCTGTATTCCGTCTTCCATGAGTTATTCGAAGGTGCTGAATCGATCACGCAGCCCTCAGGGTCGACAATCAGTTGCGAAGGCTTTTCATCGGAAACAATTGTCACCAGCCAGTCGTTAGGCGACGTCTGCTGGATTCTGACGTTGTCCGGAAGATTGCCGTGCGATTCTGAAAGATTTGCAATCACCATCGGTGCCGAATTATTACTGAAGCTGACCTGCAGGCCCACGGTCTCGCTGCCGTTTCCGGTATTGGAAATGCTGGCCCTGGTTTCATAGCCGTGCGCAGATTCTGTAACGGTGACTTTTTTCAGGTCCCAGTCAACGGTGCCACCCTGTTCCAGCCATTGCTGGAAAAAGGGGCCCCAGTCTTCACCCGTGAATGCTTCAAGTTCCGTGCGATAGTCTTCTACCAGCAGGATTTTGAATTCATACTTTGTAAACAGGTGTTGCATGAAGGCGAAAAACTGGTCGCGCCCCATGCGTTGTTGAATCATTCCCACAACTCGAGCACCTCTGTCGTATACCAGAGACAGCAGGTTGTGAAGATGTCCGATTTCGTCCAGCGAACCCAAAGCAGCTCCGTTTCCGCCTCTGCCAAGATAGCCTTCGTAGCCGGTATGCACGAGGCTGCGGTACTGAATGTTTGGCAACTGAAACGGGCCATAGCCGGGAACGGAAAGCAGTTCGGCATCAGCGCCGTATTTGTCTTCCATTTTGACTCGAGTAAACCAGGTGACGTGTCCTTCGTCCATCCAGGGCTCTGCGTATCCATTGGTGCCAACCGCTGAATACCACCATTGATGGCAGATTTCGTGGCTGACCAGATGCTCCACATAGCGCGACGTGTATTTGGGCGTAGAGAAGATTCGCTGGTCGATCATCACGACTCCGGACGACTCGTTGCCGTTCCAGCCGAAGTAGGATTCCGCCAGTTCAAATTCTTTGTAGGGGTATGGCCCAAACCACTGAGAATACAGCCGGATTGATTCTTCCGCCGTTTTAAGAGCGGTTTCCGCATGAGTGCGGTCTTCTGGAAGGTGCAACACGCGAATAGGAATGCCGTCAACGGAAGACGTCAGCTCGCTGAATCGGCGACTGGCCACAATTGTGAAGTCTCGCAGACCTTCGCCAACAATATTCAGTGTCTGGTAACCATCTGCTGCTGTGGCACTGGAAACCACATGGCCACCGGTCACGGTTTTGTGATCTGCTGGAAGTTGCAACGTGACTGTGTAGTCTGCCGCTTCATTGTACCATGGTTGGTGCCATGCAATATAAGGGACAGGTTGCCAGTTGTTGTTGCGAAAGACTGCCAGCACGGGATACCAGTTCAGCAGGTTGGTGACATCTTTGTGTTGGCCAAGCCGTCCCATCACTGTTGGAATGTCGATCCAGAAGTTCAGCTCAACTTCCACAGACTCGCCAGGGGCAACGGGCTTAGGCAGGTGCAGAATCAGATGAGTGTCGTGTTCGCGATCGAAGCTCCAGTTGACGTTTTGTTCGTTGCAGGTAGCGGTGTTCAGGTGGAAGCGACGTCCTTCGTAGTCGATGCTGTTTTCGGGTTGAAGACGCAATGATTCAACCGTGCGCTCTCCTGCGGCGATCATCTTGTCGGTGAGCTTGTGATTTGCGGTGACCTGAAAGACAAGGCGATCGGTTGCGACGGATCCGGGGTTGGTCCATTTGACGACCTGGTTCACGCTTACGTGCCGGCGAGCCGTGTCCAGGCGGATTTTCATCAGGTACTGCGGCCGATCGACATCTGAATTCGGTTCGATTTCTGCCGCGTTTTGCAGTACCGGTTCTGAGATTGCTGGCGGTAAATGGCGGTCGTCAGCTGAGGCCGAATTCCACGAAGCGATCAGCACAAACGGCATTATGACTGCCAGAGTGAGTATCATTCGTGAAATGTTGAGACGGCCCGCCGTCATTGATTGCTGGTATCCATGCCATGGTCGCGATGAAGCGACTGAAATTCATGGAGTGTCAGATGCGCAACATTCCATAGTTTCGTCATCGTCCGCAGCCTCTGAAATATGTTGGCCAAAGATTAGACGTCGTTAATCTTTAACATTGCCGAAATGTAGTTTGGCTGCGGTCGCGCATTATGCCTACAGGACGTGACTGCAATTGGAACAAAATTCTTACGCCCAGCTATCAAAACGTGCACAATCGCCGCCATGAAATTATTGCCAATCGGCAATAATTGCCGATTGGCGTTTCACAGCCTTAAGATCCGAGCGAAAGGCCAGAGCCACTTTCCCGTGTTTGGGGCCGTGTAATTGGTAATGCTTGCGAGTCGTTCGAGGCAACCTGCGGGTAATGTTGGAAGCCAGCGAGCTTGTGTCTTGTCGCTGCGAATGAATTAAGGACGGCAGGTAAAGTACTCTGTTTACTTTGTGCCCATTCCTTTCCATCTCATGTCTTCCTTATCCAGTTCAGGCCAAAACCGCTTGCCCAGGCCATACTCCATTCCATCCGCGTATCCAATCTTAAACTCAAGAGTGCGGCAGATCGCGTCATCAGACAGCATTGCTATGCTGTTTACATGATCGAGGATTGCATAGCGGCCCATGCCGCCGGTGGTGATGTGAAGTTGTTGAGCCATCTGTGATCCAAATGCGGCACCTCGATCATATCCGTTCTTGTATGCAGAAGTTCCTGCAATGTGAGTAGGTGTTTTATGCTCCGACAATATTAAGTTGGGCCAAAGCGATTTGGGAACCGTGGTGGTTGAGTTGCTATTCGAAGATTGGCCCGCATTGGCCCGCATTGGCCTGCATTGGTCCGCATTGGTCCGCATTGGTCCGCTGATTGCCCGAAGCTGATTCCGTGAAATGCTGCGAACCATCTTCGCCAGCCTGTGCCATTGCAGCAGCGTTTTCAGCCTCAACCCTTTGGGCAGCCTTCTGAGCCTTCGATATGAAATCCGATCGGATTAAGAGCAACATCAATACGGTTCCGATGCCTGTGCCAATCAGGAATCGCTTTGGTGTCAGCAGTTTGCCGTTGTCGAGTTTGGATAAGTGACTGATTTCATCAGTGGTTGCGTCGATCCTGTTTTGCACGTCCCGAATGTTCTTAACCACGTCCGTGAACTCAGGATCTTTCAGTTCAGCATTGTACGCGTTCTTTCCCAACGCTCTGATTTTGGCGTCTCGTTTCATTTGCGCCGTTTTTAGCAAGCTGCCTTTTTTAAATTGTCAGCACCCGCCTTTAACTTGTATTTCAGTTCTGATCCATCAGCCGCTGTCTTCTGACTGTAAACTTCGATTTCCTTGTCGAGCTTTTCGATTTGCTCATGTTCGCTGGAAAACTGCGTTAAAAATCTTCCTGACTGATGTAGTCGTTTTCCCAATTCGTGATACGCCGATGACAGATCGACAGAAGCCAGCTTGGCCTTTCTTGACTGCGCGGCAGCTAACTGGCCAGCGGATTTTGCGGTCCCAGGAAAACGGAAAAGCAATTCTTTAATTCGGTCCATGATTGGCTTTCGGCGTCTTTCATCAAAAAGCCGTGGCACCTGTGTGAGGTCTTTAAAAGCTTCGTATTATCGCTGTAGGCCGGGCGAAATTTCAGCTTTTGTCAGCTTTCGTTCTACGCAACGTATGGAACGATTTTGATGGACAGTCAGTCGTCTATTCGGTGGCATCGAAGATGTAGTGTCTGATTTGGAAGCAGTAGTGGTTTTCGGCGAGGCGTCGATAACAATACCACAGATGCTTTTATTGGACACTGCTGTGGAAGTGGGGAGAGGGGCGTACGGTTTGGTGATTTTTACAGGTCGTGACGCTGGTGGTTTTTATCGGTGACGGAAAGACCACCTGGTCGCTTGCTTTGTCCCCTGTTGCTTTAGAGACTTTTGTCGTGTGCCCGTACGGCGGGCTCCATGCAAAGTTCGTATGGCAACTAGATGCATGTCCAGATCGCCGTTTGCAGCCAGTATTTTTTGTCAGGAGTCATTCCATGCCGCGAGTCGGTAAACGCCACTCCCGTGGATCGTTGATTCTGTTGTTGCCGTTTGTCGTGTCAATGTCGCTGCATGTTGATACCGCGTTGGGCCAGCAGGAACAGTCGCAGATTGTCTACAACCGCGACGTTCGTCCGATTTTGTCAGAGAACTGTTTTTCGTGCCATGGCTTCGACCATGCGACTCGAGAAGCCGGGTTGCGGCTGGATACTCGCGAAGGTGCTATCGCAACTCTGGAATCCGGAACGGTGGGTATAGCTCCCGGTCGTCCGGACGAAAGCGAATTGGTGCTGCGAATTTTAAGCAACGAAGATGGCGTTCAAATGCCGCCGCACGAATCCGGTAAATCGTTGACAAAGAAGCAGAAGGACATTCTTCAACAATGGATTGCGGACGGAGCGGAGTACCAGAAGCACTGGGCCTTTATCGCTCCGAAAAAGACAGAGCCACCCACTTCAGGATTTGTCGATTCTACGTCGGTTGATCCTATTGATGCCTTCGTGCACGCTCGCCTTAAACTGGCAGGGCTTTCACCATTGCCGATTGCTGATCCCGTCACTTTGATTCGTCGAGTCTGCCTGGACGTGACCGGTCTGCCGCCGGCGGTTTCAGAAGTTGACAAATTTGTGAAGGCTTGTGCTGTCGATTCTGAAGCAGCGTATCAGCAGCTTGTTAATCGGCTGCTGGAAAGTCCGGCCTATGGCGAGCGTTGGGGCCGCTGGTGGCTGGATCAGGCTCGCTACGCCGACAGCAACGGCTATTCTGTTGACGCACCACGCAGCATCTGGAAATATCGCGACTGGGTGATTAATGCACTTAACGAAGATCAACCGTTTGACCAATTCACAATTGAACAGTTGGCGGGAGACCTGCTGCCCAATTCAACCGTGTCTCAGCAGGTTGCGACGGGATTTCACCGCAACACGCAGATCAATCAGGAAGGCGGCATCGACCCGGAGCAATATCGCATCGACAGCATATTCGATCGAGTTGCCACCACAGGCACCGTCTGGTTGGGATTAAGCGTCGGTTGCGCTCAGTGTCACGACCACAAGTTCGACCCGATCCTGCACAAAGAGTACTACCAGTTCTTCGCCTTCTTCAACAATCAGGATGAACCCAGCCTGACCGTTTATGAACCGGGGATTGACGCGAACGCGCTGAAGAAAGAACAAAAACAGCTGGAATCGTCGATAAGAAAACACATCGACGAATCCATGGAACAACTGCAAGCCTGGGAAGCCGGCCTTTCAAAAGAAGCCGTTAAGCAGCTGCCCAGTGGAGTTCAAAAATCACTTTCTGTTGAAGCCAAAAAACGCAACACGTCGCAGTTGATCGAATTGTTTGCTGTGGAAGTTGGAAAGGCTGATCAGAAGTTCCAGAAGCAGCAGGCTCGTCTAAGTGAAATCGGTCGTCTGCTGGCATCTGGTGTTTCGACTCTGGTTATGAAAGAGCGTGCGGAACCTCGCAAGACGACGATCTTTATCAAAGGCGATTTCACCCGTCCCGATGAAGAAGTTACCAGCGGCACTCCTTCTGTGTTGCCTGCTCTGCGTACCAGCAATGCCAACCCAACGCGGCTTGATTTAGCGCATTGGATTGTGGCGAAAGACAATCCGCTGACAGCTCGAGTGATCGTGAATCGCGTGTGGCAACAGTATTTTGGACGCGGTCTTGTTGAAACGGAAAACGACTTTGGGCTGCAGGGGTCTTCGCCTTCGCACCCGGAACTTCTGGACTGGCTGGCAGTAAACTTTGTGGAAAATGGCTGGAGCCTGAAGGCATTGCATCGTCAGATCCTGACGTCTCAAACCTATCGTCAGGATTCGCGAGAACGCGACGACGTAAAGGCGAAAGACCCCGGAAATTACCTGTTGGCTCGTCAGCGGCGTTTGCGTCTGGATGCGGAAATTGTGCGCGACGTCGCCTTGTCTGCCAGCGGACTTCTGTCTTCTAAAATGGGCGGAGCGCCCGTGTTTCCGCCAATTCCGGAAGGGGTGATGGGGCAGGGACAGGTCAAACGCCGCTGGAACGTCAGCACGGGCGAAGATCGCTATCGTCGAGGACTTTATACGTTTGTTTACAGAGCGACTCCGCCGCCATCGTTAAACGTGTTTGACGCTCCCGATGGTCTCAGTTCGTGTACTCGCCGAAATCGCAGCAACACGCCTCTGCAGGCCTTAACGCTGTTAAACGACGCAAACTTCTTTGAGTTTGCAACGGCTCTGGCGAAGATCATCGAAAACGACGGAATCGAAACAGCCTTTCAACGATGTACGTCTCGGCAACCAAACGCGGATGAACTTTCCGTGCTGGCCGAAATGACTCCACTGAATGCCGCTCGAGTGTTGCTTAACCTTGATGAAACTTACACTCGTGAGTAACGGAAGAAAGCCCATCATGAATCATCAACAACAACTGCAGCAGCGATTGTTTCAGCAGCAGCAACTTCAGCAGGGTACTCGCCGCCACTTCTTCCGCGATTGTGGTGTGGGCGTCGGCGCGATGGCGTTGGGTGACTTGCTGAACGGGCAGAATTCAGCGCAGGCCGCACATCCGCTGAATGATCCCAGAGCACCAAAATCGACGCCGCTTCCGGCAAAAGCCAAGCGAGTAATCTATCTGTTTATGGCGGGTGGCCCCTCGCAGTTGGATATGTTCGATCATAAGCCGATGCTGACCGAGCTTAACGGCAAACCCATGCCGCAAAGTTATCTGGAAGGCAAACGCTTTGCCTTCATGGGCAGCAGTCATCGCACCAATCTGCTGGGAACTCGCCGCAAGTTCGCTCAGTATGGAGATTCCGGCGCGTGGGTCAGTGACTTGCTGCCGCACACGTCCGGCATTGTTGACAAGCTGACGTTTTTGCACACCTGTAAGACGGATTTGTTCAACCATGCTCCTGCCAAGATTTTCATGAATACCGGCACAGGCCAGTTTGGGCGGCCAAGTCTGGGTTCGTGGCTGACATACGGTCTGGGCAGTGAATGCGACAACCTGCCAGGATTTGTGGTGCTGCAAAGCGGCCCACGGGGGCCTCGCGGTGGTGCCGTTTTGTGGGGCAGTGGGATGCTGCCAACCACCTATCAAGGCGTGCCGCTAAGAAATCAGGGCGAACCGATTTTGAACCTGACCACGCCTGCCGGAGTCAGCGACAGTCAGCAGGTGGAAGTGCTGGATGCGATTAAGCAGCTAAACGCTCAGCGACTGCAACACACCGGCGACGAAGAAATTTCAACTCGCATCAACGCTTACGAAATGGCTTATCAGATGCAGTCCAGTGCTCCGGAATTGATGGACACATCCGGCGAAACTCCGGAAACGCTGGCCATGTACGGAATTAAAGATCCCAACGAATCCAGCTTCGCCAGAAACTGCCTGCTGGCTCGACGGCTGGTGGAACGAGGCGTTCGCTTTATTCAGCTTTACCACACAAACTGGGACCATCACGGCGGCAATACCGAAAACCTGGAAACGCATCTGCCCCAGATTTGTGGTGACATCGACAATCCATGTGCTGGTTTGATTCGCGATCTTGAACAACGCGGGTTGCTGGAAGATACGATTGTTGTGTGGGGCGGAGAATTCGGCCGCACACCAATGGGTGAAGTGCGAGAATCAACGGGCCGCAATCATCACATCGACGCATTTACCATGTGGTTCGCCGGTGGTGGATTTAAGCCTGGAATATCTTACGGCGAAACCGATGAATTCGGATTCGGGCCGGTTGGCGATTCGGTACACGTGCGAGACATTCATGCCACGCTGCTGCATCAGTTGGGACTCGACCACGAACGCCTGACGGTTCGTTCTCAGGGACTGGACTTCCGCTTAACGGGCGTTCTGCCTGCTCGAGTTGTGCATGAGGTTGTAAGTTAGGGCGATTTACTGGTTCCGGCGTGCTAAGCTGGTTCCCAGTCGCTGCGCGAAAGCCGCCCCGCAAACGCTGCTTTTGCGGAGCACGCGACGACGATTCTTATGGTCAACTGCTTCTGTCCAGGGGACGATCCATCGACTGCCCACTTTGTCATTCATCCGAAACGCAGTTGTTCAGTGAAGACCAGGCACGTCGTTATTTTCGTTGCCCTTGTTGTTGCTTAACGTTTGTGCCAGCAACCCTGCACCTGTCGCCCAGCCAGGAAAAAACACACTACGACTTTCACCAGAACTCGCCTGACGACGCTGGCTACCGCAGGTTTCTTGGTCGATTGTTTGAACCATTGAATGCAAAATTACAGCCGGCCAGTAACGGTTTGGATTTCGGTTGTGGCCCGGGGCCGACTTTGTCCGTGATGTTCCAGGAAGCTGGGCATGCGATGGCTGTTTATGATCCATATTACTCAACCGATACTGCACCGCTGCAAGCCACCTACGACTTTGTCACGTGCACCGAAGTTGTGGAACATTTTCGGAATCCCCGAAGGGATCTCGACCTGCTGTGGTCGCAGGTGAAGCCCGGCGGAATGCTGGGGATCATGACTAAACTGGTTATCGACGCGTCATCCTTTGCTAATTGGCACTACAAGAACGATCCAACGCATATCAGCTTCTTTTCACGCGAAACATTTCAATGGCTTGCGAAAGCGTGGTGTGCTGAACTGGAATTTGTGGGAGCAGATGTCATGCTGTTCTGTAAACCGCTGTAGCTGAACGTTCCGTCGCCAATCTCGCTTTAAGCAAGTACTTTATCATGAAGTTTTTTCTGGCAGGCCAATGGCAGGACCGCTACGAAAAAATCGAAGTAACCAATCCCGCCAACGGAATGGTCATCGATACTGTTCCCTCTGCATGTGCGGATGACGTTGAAACGGCCTTGTCATCCGCCGTTTCCGGATCGGCGTTGATGGCGAATTTGACCGGGTATGAGCGTTTTCAGATTCTGCGAAAAGCGGCAGATCTCATGCTGCAGAAACGTGATCAACTGGCTCACACGATCAGCAGCGAAGAAGGCAAAACGATCAACGAAGCTCAGGTGGAAGTTGACCGTTCTGTGCAGATCATGGAACTCAGCGGCGAAGAAGCTAAACGCATCACTGGCGAAGTGTTGCCATTGGACGGTGGCATGGGAGTCAACGGAAAGCTGGGCTTTACGTTGCGAGTTCCCTGCGGAGTTATCGCGGCAATTTCGCCGTTTAACTTTCCTTTGTCTTTGGTGTGTCACAAAGTCGGGCCTGCACTTGCCGGTGGTAACGCTGTTATTTTAAAGCCCGCCAGCGATACTCCACTGGTCGCATTAATGCTGGTGGAAATTCTTCTGGAAGCAGGTCTGCCGCCGCTGGCAATTTCCTGCGTCACGGGCAGTGGTCGAGTGGTTGGCACCGTTATTTGCCGGGACAAACGTGTTCGAAAAATCAGCTTTACCGGCAGCTATGAAGTTGGTGAACAGATTTGCAGCGTTGCGGGAATCAAGCGAGTCACCATGGAATTGGGTTCGAACAGTCCGCTGATTGTGCTTCCGGATGCGGACATCGACAAGGTTGTTGCGGCCGTTGTGCAAAGCGGGTTTGGCAATGCGGGGCAGGTTTGCATTTCCGCTCAACGATTGATCGTTGCCGGTCAGATTTACGACGAATTGATGAACCGTCTGATTCCGAAGATTGCCGCTATTCAGTCTGGCGACCAGCTGCTGCCACAAACAGACATGGGGCCCATGGTTCGAGAAGCGGATGCTGTTCGAGTCGAGTCGTGGATTAAAGAAGCAGTCAGTCAGGGAGCTGAGCTTGCTTGCGGCGGGCAGCGTGATGGTGCTTTTATGCAGCCCACACTGTTGCTGAATACTTCGCCGAAAATGAAGGTCGTCAAAGACGAATTGTTTGGGCCAGGCGTAGCCGTTTCTAAGTCGGCTGACATTGATGATGCCATAAACATGGCCAACAATACCAACTATGGTTTAAGTGCCGCGGTGTTCACTCAGGATCTCGACGCAGCGATTCGTTTTGCAAAAGAAGTGCACAGTGGAAACATTCACATCAACTCGGGCCCCATGTGGCGAACGGACCTGATGCCGTATGGTGGTCTGAAAGACAGCGGGATCGGCAAAGAGGGGCCGAAGTATGCGATTCAGGAAATGACAGAACTGAAGACGGTTGTCATTCATTCGTCGTGAAACTTCCGGTTCGCCGATTACGGTGAGGCGTGGAAAACGCGATCAGGTTGTCCCAAAAAACTTGACGGAACGTGAAATAAGATGGTTTCGAAGGGGCGCAAAGGGAGTAAAACTCCCAAAGTTGGCAGTGATTTATGCTGCGTCTGCGGAAATACGCAGTTTGCGCCGTTGAAAAAACGCCAACCGCGTTGCGAAAAACAAGGTGAACTGTAGTATTCGTCTCCGCAACCCGAAGATAGGTTTGCAAGCTTCGCAAAACCAAACGTTTTGCCCGCTCGGAGAGGTGGCAGAGTGGCCGATTGTGCAGCACTGGAAATGCTGTGTCCGGGTAACCGGACCGGGGGTTCGAATCCCCCTCTCTCCGCTTCACAAATTGACGTCCTCGTAAGTACTGACTCTGTCGGGATTTACGAGGACGTTTTTCTTTGTCACAGTTGACTGTGACAAGAACTGTGACAAAAGGACCTCGAAAATGCCCGTTGAGACAGGCAGTGCCACGATGGTTTCGATGAGTAGTTGACCTTCCTCCTCTGTCGCAAAGCTCCACACACAAAAAATGTTTCCGGGCACACCGCTAGGAAACGAAACTACACAAGGTTGAGACCGCTCATCTGTCGTGCGGCCTCGTTGTGGTCGACGTGATAGTAATGCTTGACCATCGCGCTTTGGCGGTGCCCAAGCCAGTTCATAAGCAGTTGTTCGGGAACGTTGTTGTTTGCGCACACCGAACAAAAATAATGCCGAAAGCTGTGCAGTCGACCGTCACTGAATCCGATTTCGTCGTCCATCGTAGGGAACTGTGCCTCAAGGGGAGTCAGAACGTCTCGGACGAGGATTCGTCGAACTGTGTCGGGTTTAAGTCGACCGTTTCGTGGACCATGAAATATCAGGCCGTCTGCATGCCTGGATATTTCGTTGAGGACAGTCAGAAGTTCAGGGTGAATAGGGAATGCCCTGCTGTGGCCTGTCTTGGTTGTGCGTTTGTTTCGTTTCTTCTTCCTGGCCGATTTGCTTTCGTCGGTTAGCGAAATGCGCGAGCCTTCAAGATCGATATCCGACCATTTAAGTGACGCCAGCTCAGAAATCCGGAGACCAGTACAGGCAAGGGCGACAACAACGTCATGAAGCCATCCAAGATCAGGGTCCTGAAGGCAGTGTTCTCGCATTGCTCGGACTTCGGTCTGGGTCCAGCAGTAGGTGTCTGTGCCCGAAGCCTTCTTCAGCGGCATGTCAATAATGCATTCTGCTGCAAGCAGGCTATCCTTGACCATCCATTTGACGCACTGCTTGATTGTCATCAACTCAAGATACTCAGTCCTGTAAGCGTACGTCTCGCTGTCCATCCATGCGGCGTATTTCTCCAGCAGCATCCGATTAACCTTAGTCCAGCAATCGACACCGCGTTTCTTTGCGAACGGAATGAACTTGTCGAATACTGCTCGATACCGCTTTTGCGTTGCCTTGCTCGCGCCTCCCGCGATTTTCGGACGTCGAACATGGTCTTCGTATTTGGCACGTCCGCTGTCTAATGTAAGAGTTTTCTGAAATTGGGTGGCAGGTGAATCGTCGTCGGTGGCGATTCCGAATTCGACAGCCATCTTGTGATCAAGCAGAGGTAGTCGTTTCAGGGCCTCTTCACGATCCTTCGTCCCGAGAGATTTCACCCCGAGATTCGTCGCACATGATCGGCCATCTGCATAGTAGACGGCATTGCGTTGAATCAGATTCCACGTGTAGTTGGTGCAGGCGATACTTTTGGATTTTCGTTTCATTGGCAGTCACCACTTTCCTCTTCTGTTCTGTTCAAATCTGTTTTCTTATTCCATGAACTTAGGTGCCGGGCCGGGCAGCTTCTTCGGACGGTCGCTGTTGCGATGTCTGTTCTCTGTAGCGGCTTCAATCTCTTTCGACTTGAGAAACCCGAGGGTAGACGCGTCAAACAACCGGCGGGTGCGAGGTCCACCTGGTTGGTGTGATTTGATATTGCCTTCTCGAATGCGACGACGTATCGTGCTGGGTGACAGCCCTGTAAGACGGACGACGTCGACGAACAGGACGTAGCGTGGATTGTTGTTGATTGTCGTGCCGGTCATATCGCTCCCCAGTAGTTACAACGAGGGGGTTGTACCGGCGATGGACGACACGAAAAAAGGGAGGCCGCTCTTAGAGCGGCCTCCCTTTTTTACGTTGGGCTTCTGTTACTTACGCTGGCTAGACCTCCAGTGATTCCATCCAGTCACTTCCGAGCTGCGTTTTGAGACATTGGTTGTCCTTTCGTAACAGCTCTTCATAGTCTGGAACCTTTTCCTCGGAGCCCTCCGAAGTATGGTTCTGCTCGAGGAACGCCGCTATCGCCCGCCTCACTTTCGCAGCACATCTGCCCAGCACTTCACTGTGCCGTCCGTACAACACTCGCATGTAGTGTTGGAAGACAAACAGCCGCTCGTATCGCTTCAAGGTCCCGCGCGAAGCATTGGAGCGTTCGACAACCGCCATCCAGTCAGCAAGGTGAATTACGGTCGGTACTTCGTGACCAAGTGATTCGTGGACAATGTCGCCCAGTGTGCCTCCTGCAGAAACCCTGCAAATGTCAGGAATCTCGAACACGAGCACACCGCGACCAAGGCTCTCTGCGTTCTTTGCTGGCAGCAACGACGGGAGTTGGGGTTGCAACGGTTCGACGAGTAACGGGCCGTTTAGCTTGGCCAATCTCCACCGTTCGCACAAACGCCTCACCGCATCTACAAACTCCAAGGATTCAGGTTCAGTCTCTCGTGAAACACTCGGCAGTGCGGAAATGTCAATTCGCGTAGATATCGGAAAGCCATGTTGCAGGATCTGTGCACGATGAGACCGAATAAGCGCATCTCTTTCTCCGAGGAATTCTGGGTTTGTCAATAGCCAGCCGAGGTATGCCCGGGCCTGCCTCCACAGTGCGGTCGTTCGCTCATTCATGAGCGAATTTCTCTCGCGTAGGCCCGAACGACTCAAGTCCAGGTTCAAAAACTCTGCTTGTTCTGGCGTAAGATTTATCGGCCTGCGACTTAGCATGACGGAGCAGATCACATTGCGATCACAAAAACCAACCCGGAGAGAATGATCGCCACAGATTTCGGAAAGTGAGTACTCCAGTCGCATCAGTCCCGAATCAAACCTCTCGGCCCCGACGTTCGATTCCAAGAGCTGTAGTAGACCCACTGGTAGCGTGTAGAAGTATTTCCCTGCAATCAACGGGTGATCCACAAATTGCTCAGGAATCTGTGTGGCTGTGGTTCCGGCTGGAACGGATTGCGATGGGCTTGTACTGCGAACTTTCATGTCTTTCTCCGCTGAGCCAACTTCGTGCCAACAAATTTGCCACGGTGTTGATGAGCATTCTACGTTTCTTGTTTTCGGACGTCACTGGTTCTTCTTTCTTCAAGAGCGTTTCCTTTCTGAAATCAAATTTGGGGACCGCAAAAGCATGTAAAATCTTTCGAAGTTTCGGGCTTCTCGCAGCTCAAGTCACGCTCGAGAACGTCAAATGGTCAGGCGACCTAACTGATGGAACTCTGATCGCCAGGACGGCAATAGATAATCGATCCCTCACTAACACCTGCCGCATTTCGGACGTTGATTTAGCAAACAAAGGGATGCTCTGAGCGGAGCTTACCGCCGGACGATGCTCGCGGAGGCGGCATTCTAAATTGCTGTCTGACTTGAAGCATTCGACCAACAGATAAGATGCAGCACTAACTCACTTGCCGCATTATTGGCCCGAATTCAGCTGCAGTGAGGCACCGCGACGTTCAAGAACAAGCAATCAATGCTTCTGTGATAAATAGACATCCCCATCAGTCTATTATGACACGATTTTCGAGTTTATTTAGCAATCAACGAACGCCGCTTGCGCGACTGAAGCCATGGTTTTCGTGGATGTCTCATTAGCAGTCGTGGTCGAACGCGCCGTGCCCGCTCCATTGGAGTTCCTTCGCTCGAAAGGCAACCATCGAGCCTTCGAATCCGGGACAGCATCAGGAATCGGCGCGATTCTCCGTTCTGCCGGGGACAGCAGCCGGTCGTAACTTATTTCTTGTCATCAGTTTGCGCTATGCTGCGTTTTTATTTGTATTGTTACTGGTCGTGTCTTCGAGCATACCGAAAACAAACAAAGGCAGCAACTTGCAGTTTGCATAGTTGCCGCCTTGAGGGTCGATGAGGTTTGGCGTGATCGCTCATGTGGACGCGCAGGATGTCTATAGAAATTACAAGCTCGAAGTCACCGGCCTGTGCTCAACGTTTTTTTCTCGTGAAAACAAGGTTTAAGTTGAAAGGAAGAACCTTTTGCCTCCCAACAAATACGCAGTGGGATTCGGATACAGATCACCGCGAGTTCATCGCAACGAATGCGCTGACGGTACCGAAGCTGGCATAGGGCCTTCTCGAATCATCACTCCAGACATACCCAGGACGGTCGTTATTATTACGGACGTTTTCCTAGCCGACATGATGGTGATACCCCGCCGCTCCCGCTCGCGTTTGGGCGGAATTTTAGACTCGCCGTGGGTGGGTTGCGATCGTAGATCGTAGTGGTCGGCGGTCACACTGTTACTCACGTTTCTCTATTCTCTCGTCTGTCGGCTTGTCCGTGTTACAGTCGAAGGCATTGAATCCGCCCCGAACCGTAGTGATTCCGGAGGGCCGTCTCTGTGGCTGATTCGGAAGGAGTGCCGTTGGATCCATCTCAGCGTCGCGCTGTTAAGTTGCCGGGGTCTGGCCTGAAGCGCGAACTGTGCGAAGCGGAATTGAACCGCGTAAAACGGACGGAGCCGAGCGGCGGGTTTATCAGGCGAGTTCGTGTCTGCCCGGAATGCGGACATCGAAATAGAACGTCAGAGCGGGGCGTGAGCCATTCAAGACGGGACAGATTCAGCCGCTGGATTCTGTAAGATATCGCTCCTTCGAACGTGAAGCAGCGAAGATAACACTCAATGCAGCAGAGTCAGTGGCTATCACAACAGGGCTGTTGGTGCCGTCGAAAGCTTGGACCTTTCGGCAATGTCGGGCCTTTTGCGTGAATTCCGATCCTCGTAGTGTGTCGAATCGAGGCCCGCAAACTCTGCGTTTAGTGTTCACGTAGAGGGGGCTGAGAAAGGTTCTCAATTTGCAACTTCGCGACCACTGACGGTTCGTCATGAGCGCCCAACGAATGTTCCCGGCCGGTTGCATTTGCCTGTGACAGCGCGCATTCAATCTGACGACAGAGATCGGCTGAGTTTGCCATCCGAACTGCTCTCGGGCGATCGCATGCGATTGGCCCACAAGTACCAGAAGATGCTGGATTCAGAAGTGGTCG
>CALFSX010000174.1 GCA_937916515.1 uncultured Planctomycetaceae bacterium
GGCTGCACGCCAGACCGGTGTTTCTTGTGAACTACCCCAGAGTCATCACCACGAGCCCCAGGATATAAAACACCAGCATGATAGCGGCGAAAACACCACAGAACTTCCAGAATTTTTTCTGCTGAATCATCGCTTCTACAATGTCGTGCATCTGTCCTGTGGAATCCGCCTGCGATATTGCTGAGGCGTAACGAAACAGTTTCAGTCCGGGATACAGGTACAGAATGGACATTGCCATGTAGATGACTCCTACAGCAGGGCCAATAGGGCCCTTGAGCGCAGCTTGTTGCCCGCCGAAACCAGCCAGTAAGGCAATTCCAATCAGGACCATGAAAGCCGCTGCGATCATGACCAAGATGCCAATCAGGCGGACCCATGGACGTGTCTGAAGGAGGACTTCAATCAATTTTCCCAATATGGGATCCTGACTCGGATCACGCGAAATACCGCCAGAGCTACCATAATTTCCTACGGCAAATGGATTGTCCGACATTGTCTTCCTTTGAAGCAGCATGGATTAAAAAAAATGCGTCGTTAATGACGACGCCACATGCTAAGAAACCCCTACTGGTATTTTCAAGCCGGTGCCTGGGGTTTTTCGAACACGTCAGATTCCACTTAATGTTTTTTACCATGTTTAACCTGCGGCCAACCGCCAGACTCGCCATGCCCGGAGCGACAGAATCCTGACCGTTGGCTGCGGGTTAAACGAGGAGTTTTCTTTTACATGCGGCACCAGGTGAAAGTGACGGCGCTCATCATGACCTGACGTTGGCGGCAAGTTATGACACATTATCAATGGGCTGGTCCTGCACTGAACACCGGCTGCAGTTCGTTTAGCGAAGCAATCCGCGTGATGTCGTTGAAGGCGGAGAACTTGTTGTGTGGGTCGAAGGCAAACACCTGCATGCCAGCCGCCAGTCCGGCGTCGATTCCGAAATGACTGTCTTCAACCACAGCGCAGTTTTCAGGTGGAATGCCTAACGCTTCGGCCGCCATTAAGAACAGGTCCGGCCGAGGTTTCCAGGCGTTGATCTGGTAAGCACTGAAGATTCGTGATTCGTGAAAATGAGGAATCAAGCCGGTTGTTGTCAAACACAGGTTGATCTTATTCAAAGGGGCATTCGATGCCACGCAAAACGGAAGGCTTAACGAACCAATCAGCTCGTGAGCACCATCAATGGCTGTCACGTTTTGTTCCAGCACGGACATTTGTCGATGGCGGAACTCATCCAGAAATGTTTCCGGCAAACTGTGCCCCAGGCGTTGTTCGAACTCTCGAAATACAACCGACAGTTCGTTGCCCGCGAATCGTTCCATCGCTTCTGCGTGAGTGATGTTCAGCCCAAACTCGGCGACGTGTTCGACAAGAACCGCAAGGCTGTGAGTTTCACTGTCAACCAGAGTTCCGTCGCAGTCAAAAATGACGGCCTGAATTTCAACGTTTTTCATGTGCTTTTCCAGCAAGAGCTTCGCCCTTGCTAGGTGAGAATGTCGTGGATCACGTGTCCGTGAACATCGGTGAGTCGCATGTCTCGCCCGCTAAAACGATAGGTCAGGCGTTCGTGGTCCATTCCGAATTGGTGCAGCATTGTGGCATGGAGGTCGTGGATTTCCACTTTGTTTTCAATGGCCTTATAGCCGAAGTCATCGGTCGCTCCATAAACGGTCCCGCCCTTGACGCCTCCACCGGCCATCCACATTGAAAAACCGTACTGATTGTGATCTCGTCCGTCTGATCCCTGAGCAAACGGTGTTCGCCCGAATTCGCCCGACCAGACAACCAGAGTCGTATCCAGCAAGCCGCGTTCTTTCAGGTCGGCCAGCAGCGCGGCAATGGGCTGATCGACGCTGAGTGCATTCTTTGTGTGTCCGTCCAGCAGGTTGTTGTGTTGATCCCAGCGATCGCCGTTGCCGCCGGGACAAGTTAGCTGAATAAAACGAACGCCTCGTTCCACAAGTCGTCGGGCGATTAAGCATTGCCGCCCAAACGTGGCCGTGTTTTTGAATTCCGCCGACATTCCGTAAGCGTCCTGAGTCGCCTGGGTTTCGTTGTGCAGGTCCATCAGTTCCGGCACCGCCATCTGCATGCGAGCCGCTAGTTCGTAATTTGTGATGGCTGATTCAATTTGATCGTCGTGGCCGTATTTTTCCAGAGTTCGTTGGTCCAGTTGGCGAATCAAATCCAGTTTGCGGCGTTGCTGTTCTGCTGTTTTTTCGCGACGTTTAATGTCTGCGACCGGCGGATCAGAATTTGCAAAGATCGAACCCTGATAACTGGCCGGCAAAAATCCACTGCCAAAGTTGTCCATGCCGCCCGGCGGAATTAAGCCGCCATTCAGAATCACGTAGTGCGGCAGATCCTGGCATTCTGTGCCAAGGCCGTAACCGAACCACGCTCCCATACTGGGGCGTCCCTGCTGTCCGTGTCCGGTGTGCAGAAAATAATTCGCGTTGGTGTGCTCAGGAAAATTCGACACCATCGACCGCACAACCGCCATGTCGTCAACATGTTCGGCGATGTTTGGAAACAGATCGCTGACGGGAGTTCCACACTGCCCGTATTGTTTGAACTTCCACGGGCTGGCTAACGTGTTGCCAATGTTGTTGAACTGAGTTGGTTCCGTTTTGGTGGGAAACGGTTTGCCATTTTGTTTGTCAAGTTCCGGCTTGGGATCGAACGAATCAACCTGCGAAACGCCTCCATCCATGTACAGGAAAATTACGCTGCGAGCTTTCGCTTCGAAATGCGTTTTCTTCGACGCAAACGGGTCGCTGCCGATATCGGCATTTGCGGTGCCACACATTTGTTCAGTGCCACACAATGCGGCCAGTGCCGTCGCGCCAAATCCGATGGCGCTCTTTTGCAGCATGTCTCTGCGTGAACCATTCGTTTGCAAAAAATTGCGGCAGTGATGTCGTGACATTGACGTGTCTCCAATCAAAGTTTGAACGGTCATTAAGCAGCGTGACAGCAATTTGAACAAATTTACTTAGATATGCCGCACAGCGATTCAAGGTCTTCGAAGAATTCCGGATATGTTTTGTTGGTGCATTCCGGATCGAGAATTTTGATGCCCTCGGCTTTCAGCCCCAGTAAAGCAAAGCTCATGGCCATTCTGTGATCGTCGTATGTTTCGATTTCTGCAGGTTGTGGCGAACCCGGAAAAATGGTTAACCCATCTTCGAATTCGTCCGCCTGAATTCCTGCGCGACGCAATTCTGTGACGACAGCTGTGATGCGATCGGTTTCCTTGTGTCGCATGTGTCCCACGCTGCGGATGGTTGTGGGGGAATCTGCGAACACAGCGACAGCCGCCATTGTTTGAGCCGTATCGCTGATAGCATTCATGTCGACATCGATGCCGTGCAGCGGACGACCGGTAAGGGTGACGCTGTTCGAATTCCATTCGACCAGGCAGCCCATTTTCTCCAAAGCCGTGGCAAAGTGGACATCGCCCTGCAGAGCGTCGCGATTCAGGCCTTCGACGGTGACCGTGCCTCCTGTGACAGCGGCGACTCCCAGAAAATAACTGGCGGCTGATGCGTCCGGTTCTATGTCGTAGGTGCGAGCCGTGTATTGTTGAGGTGCGATTTGAAACGACGATAAGTCTGCGGGGCAATCAACCGTGACGCCAAACGCTTTCATCATTTCCAGAGTCATCGTGATATAGGGTTTCGAAACCAGTTCCCCATCTACGTTTAGCAGAATAGGGGCGGCAGCGCAGGGAGCCGACATTAACAGGCTGCTAAGAAACTGGCTGGAGATATTTGCCTTAATTTTGGCTGTGCCACCTTTCAGCTTTCCAGGTGTTCCGTCAATTGATACGGGAGGACATCCGGAGTTTGTGTGCTCGCAGCGAACGTTGGCTCCCAGGTCGTTCAGGCAATTTACAAGATCCGCAATCGGACGTTGACGCATGCGGTCAATGCCATCCAGACGAAAGCTGCCAGCTCCCAGACTGCACAACGCTGTCAAAAATCGAATACTGGTGCCACTGTTTTCCAGCCACAAATCGGCGTTGGATGCAGACAGGTTTCCGCCGCAACCGGTGACGATGCATGTTTTTGCATCCAGGTCTTGCTTAACGGCAATGCCCAACTGCTTCAGGCTTTGCAGCATCACTTGAGTATCTTTGCTATCCAGGACGCCCGTTAGCGTGGTGGTGCCCTCGGCCAGAGCAGCAATAATGAGTGCTCGATTTGTGATGCTTTTAGAACCCGGTGGCCGCACTGTTCCGGATACGGGGCCGGAAACCGGAGTAATCTGTTTGAAGTTCATCGTTGGGTTCAGCAAAGTCGTTGAGCGAAATCAGTTAGGTTCGTAGGCCAGTTTAGGAGCTTTGGTGACGGATCGCTAATCTGACTTTCGCCAGAATCCGGCGGTTGTGTTTTAGTGCCTTGTTTGCGAAGAAACGCACAGGGGAATTATGGTCGCCTTGCCAGGCGACCCCCTTGTGGGCGATTCCGTTCAGAATTGAACAGATTTGCAACGGTGGTGTCGAAGTTCTGCTGCACAAATATACAGCTGTGCGGCAGCGTGAGCCAACGTGAGGCGTGCCTAACAAAAAACTTCGCCTTCTGACTATTGTTGCCATGTTACGGAATCTTCAGTCGGTCGTAATTTATCCATGCAGTGTAAATTGCCAAATGTGTTCCTTGTGGGTAATTTCGGTTGTGTGCATGGTGGAGGGGTTTCACTGTGGAAATGTGTAATAATCGCGTTGCGATTTTGGGCAAATAATCTCTTGGGGGGATTCGGATGAAACGTTTCGCATTGTCAGCAGCCATTCTTGCTGCGGCTGTTGTGGGAATCAGTGAAGGTGCTGCTGCTGGGCAGTTCGGCTTGTTTTCTGGTGGGTCGTACGGTTCCGCTGGAGCTTCTTATGGTTCGTACGGTTCCGGCGGATCATATGGCTCAACGGGAGCTTCTCATGGTTCTTACGGTTCGGCATCGTCACACGGGTCGACTGGTTCTACCGGGTCTTCAGGTTCATCAGGCGGCTTGACTGCTCGAGAAGCTCGTTTGATTTACCGGGCTGAAAAGCGAGCTGCTGCATCGCACGGATCCAGCGGAGCGTCTTACGGATC
>CALFSX010000175.1 GCA_937916515.1 uncultured Planctomycetaceae bacterium
TATGCACGATATTTCCTCTCTAAAACGAGGGCTCGGGTAGATTCCCGAAGGTACAGCCGCCGCAACTTCGAACACGGCTGAAATACGTCAGAGATTTCCGGAGTAATCAAGGTTGGCCACTGTCGAGTAGTCATCGAATCGCATCAACTCCTTGCGCCACACTAAACGGATCAATCCCGTTGGCCCACTCCGGTGCTTTGCGATTATGAGCTCAGCTTGGCCGGGCCTGTCCCCTTCTTCGTACGCGTCCGGCCGGTGCAGAAAGATAACCATATCCGCGTCTTGCTCGATCGCTCCGGACTCGCGAAGGTCGGACAGTCGTGGCCGTTTATCATCTCGACTCTCAACGCCGCGATTCAGTTGCGCCAATGCAATGACAGGAACAGCTAATTCCTTCGCCAGGCCTTTAAGCCTGCGTGTGATGTCCGCTACCTGTTGTTCGCGGGGCGAGTTCCGACTCGCGGGCTCTATCAGCTGTAGGTAGTCAATGATAATTAGATCCAGTGGCGATTTACGATGGATTCGCCTGGATATCGCCGTGAGTTGCCCGATCGATCGCGACGGGGTATCGTCAATCACCAGATCGTATTCCTTGATATTGTGCCCCGTCGCCTCGATTTGATCGTATTGCCAAGCTGGCAGTGCGCCAGACCTTAAGTCGTGGCTATTGATTTCGGCGTTAATGCTGATCAGTCGCTCGGTCAGCTCACTCTTCGATTGCTCCAAGCTGAAGAACAGAACGTGCTTCCGAGCTTTGGCAATGGAATTTGCCAAGTTGCAGACCAATGCCGTTTTTCCCATCGATGGTCGAGCTGCCAGAATGATCAATTCGGCTGGCTTCAGGCCGGTTGTGTGTTCATCAAAATCAATGAAGTGAGTCTTCAGGCCGGTTGAAATTTCGCCGATCATGCGGCGCCGGATTGTTTCGATCACCTCTGGGATCGTCTCACTAACGCGTGTGCCAGATTCACGCAACTGGCTGCTGCTGATTCGGAAAATCCTCTGCTCGGCCGCCTCTACCATCTCTGTCACGTCTGTGGTGGAATCATAGGCATCTGTCGCTAACTCACCGGCGACGTCAATGATTTCTCGGCGTTTCCAGGCATCGTCGATTAACCCGGCGTAGTATTTCGCGTGTGCTGAATGTGGAACCGATTCAATCACTTTGGCGATGTGTGCGGGACCGCTGATGGCATCAAAATCACCGCGACGCATGAGTTCGTTCGCCAACGTCACGGCATCAATTGCGCCTCTGTGTTGGTAAATATACTGACAAGCCACGTACATTTTCCGGAGCGTATTGCTGTAGAATTTATCGGCGGTCACGATGTCTGCAACGTCATCCAGTGCACCAGCCCCAAGGATGATCGCCCCAATCAAGCAGCATTCTGCGTCCTGATTTTGCGGTGGGACGCGCAAAAGATCAGGACCATTCGTTCTTCGCTTTCGTTCGCTCATTGCTGCCTCCGATAACTCGGCCAGTCAAAAGTTGTGACTGTTGCACGGTGCAACAGACGATCCGCCACTCGTTTGCCGATCCTATCGTCCAGGTCATTCGCCCCATTGGCATTCACGGAAACTACGCATGGAAGTTGATCGCGGTATCTGGCATCAAGGATGCTGTACAGGACGCCGGCTTCAAATTCCGAAACGCCGCCAGAGGCGTTTACTATGTCCGACAAAATCAACACATGCCTGTCGGTGTATTTCTCTAAATTAAGCCCGCCCGCGTCGAAGTCTTTAGCCTCGCGGAAGATCGCCGCGCCGGTCGCGTAGTGACAGCACGCGCCATGAACCTCAATGATTCGCTTTGCGGCTGCGACTGCCAGATGATCCTTACCAGTTCCACACCGCCCGCACAGCAACAGACAACTACCAGAACGCCATGATTCATTAGCTACCCAGTTGCCGACGGTGTTGAACGCATGGCGTCGTTTGTTGGAATGCTCGTCATTGCCGATTTCAAAGGAATCGAAAGTAGCGTCACTGTATCGCAGTCCGGCGGCTCGAATCAGCTTGTCCGATTGGGATGTCACAAAGTCAGGTGGGGGCGATTTACTCGGCATCATTGAACCTCGCTGATCGTGTTGGGATTGCCGTTTGCTTGTAGGCACCGTTGAGAAGCATCTCCGCGTAGAATCGACGATCTGAATTTGCGCCGCCGATTAACGCTGCGGCGTCAAACCAACCTTTCCCTTTCAGAAACTCAGTCGAGGATTGAATCGCTGCCTTGATCGCGTCAAGGTTGGCCAAGCGGGCTTTTTGCTCAGAGTTTGCCTGTGATCGCTTCCATGCTTTCTGAATAGCGTCGCTTGGCTCATGGGGATTCTGGATTCGCTTGGAGACGATCTCCTCGTCATGCCAGCCATTCCATTGATGACAAAGACTCACTAGCAAAGGCGGAGTCTTTGCGACTGCTTTTTCTGTGTTAGCTCCCTTAGACTCCTTTCCCTTAGACTCCCTTCCCTTCCGGGGGTGATCGGTCGTCGAATTCTCGACGATGGTTCGACGATCGTTCGTCGAATTTGCCTGGTCTACTGCAACGACGCCCAGGTTGTCGGGAAGCGGAAAACGGTAAGTCGGCCTGTCGATCTTCTGATGTTTTTCGAAGCCGCTAACCAGCCAAAATGCTTCATTCTCGACACAGTATTCCGTTACTAGGCGGTTGCGCATCAGCTCCTGAACCATCGCCTCAACATCACCGAGAGCGAAATCGTCGCCTGGAAAGATTTCCATCTTGAGTCGGCGAACACTTGCCGGGTGAATCCCCCTGTCGTCACAGAAGTTCCACATGCCGATGAATAGTAGTCGAGCATTCGTCGAGCATTCGACGATTTGTTCCGACGTCCAGAACTCGGGCTTTATGGTCCGGATACGGGCCATTATCCTGCCCCTCCGATCGAGCCGTGTAACGACGCATTTTGCCCGCTGCATGCCAGTGGTGGGAGTGCTCGCAATGCATCTAGCATGACCTGCTTTTTCAGGCCCTCATTCAGTGCGTGGATTTTTGCCTCGTATGCGAGCATCGCGGCGTCGTCGATCACTGCGCGCAGCCGTCGCCCAGCCGCGACTCGATCCTCAGCAACAATGAAAATACCGGGGGCATGGTGTCGCTCGATCGGTTTCGATTTGTGTTTTGTTTTCTTGTTTGGCGTCATTTTTTTTGTCCGCAATGTTTGCGAAATTTTGCACGTTGTGACCTGATGGACTCTCATGGCGGCTCACTGCTTACGCTTGGCCATTGCCAATCGGACATAGGGGGCATGCCCGCCGCCGTCCAGGCTCGCAGTTCGTCGACTATCCATCGCGGCGATGAGGAAAGTCGCACCGGCGGTGGAAACTTCCCCGCGTCGACCATCAAGTCGATGTTGCGCTCACTTGTGGCGTATTGCTCAGCAGTCTGTGGCTTGTTCCATGCGAGGCGGTCCTGCATCGGCGTTGACAGTGTCGGTGGATTCATCACCGCACCTCGGATTCAGGCTTCGCGTTTGCCTGGCTGATTTCAAGGCCAAAGTAGCCCATCAGCTTGTCGATCGAATCCGCCCCTGGCCTCGATTTCCCAATCCGCCATTTGCTGTGGTGCTGAGCACTGATTCCCATCCGAGCGTAGACGTGGTAGTGAGGCTCTTCCGAATTCTCAACTTCGTCGTCGATAAGTTTCAGGATCAAGCTCGTACAATTACCATTACCCACTTGCTCTTCCTCTCTGTCTGAAAACGAAAAAAGGCCACGAAGCGGATGACTTCCGCTGCGTGGCCTCAGTTATTGAGTACCTATATTTATGGCTCGTTAGAGCGTTGCTGCCTGAATATAACCCAGCGCGGCAAATCGTCAAGATGTGGTGTAGAAAAAAAGCTTAATTAGTTTTCGCCCTGTTATTGATTGCGACGACAAGGCGACATAGCTGAAACTTGGGGAAGCACAAAGATCGCCGTCGCCACAAAATAAACTGCTTCGCCGGGTGGCAGAATGTTGCAACGAACGTCTTCTTGACGTCACACAGGACCGTCAGCAATACAGTGAGGCTATCGCTCGTTGCCGTCGCCTTCTGGGCATTTCTGCACTGGATTCTGCACTACGTCAAATGCACTGTTTTCTGAAGTGTCTGCCTGTAAAGTGCTTACGTCGATTGGTTCGATTCCCATCCACTTCCGTTTTTTCGCGGCGCGTTGTTTGCCGACGGGCGGTCAGCTCAGGTTATCGTGGCGATTTGTACTTGCCGTTGGGCTGACAGGTCAGCACCAGTGAAGTTAACGTCCGAGGTCCCATGGGGTCTTTATCGTTGCGAATGTATAGACGTCCGTTCCTTGCCGCTTGGCAACGTGTGATCGGATTTATCAAACGAGCCTGTCTGCTGTCTTCTTGACGTCTCGCAAGAGCTCAACGGGGCGCCGTTGCATTTCTTTCTTAACGCTATGTGGCATTGGGGAGTTGGATCGGTCCGTTCCCTCTGCAAATGAAGGTGTCGATCCGATATCCTGACGTCATGCTGGTGTTTCTTTGCCAAAGCTGCCTGTGTTTTTGGTTGGCATAAGTGCCTGTTCCCTGTGCAGGGTAATGACGGTTCATCGCGAGAGTTTCCGGGAGAATGCAGTTTTTGAGGTTAAGCACGGACAAAATCGCTGCTGAGCTGTGGATGGCGCATTGTTTGCATGGTTGTGAGGCATGTCGCTGCAGAATACACGCTTAATTATATTTACTGACCTGGATGGATGCCTGCTGAATAAGCAAGACTACGACTGGTCTGCGGCCCGGCCAACATTGGAACGACTGCGTCAATTGCAGATTCCTGTGGTGATGAATTCCAGCAAAACGGTAGCTGAGATGACTCTGCTTGCATGCGAGTTGGGGCTAAATCGCAGTACGTTCATCTGTGAAAACGGTTCGGTTATTCGATGGGGAAGTGATGTCGCCGACGGCCCATCAGTTGAAGTTAATTCACCGTATGTCGAAGTTGTTGGATCGCCGCGAGAATCAATTCTGCGATTGCTTGCCGAAGTGAAGACACAGTTCAGCTTTGATTCATTTGCCGACCTTGGGCTTAGCGGCGTGATGGCCGCCACACAGCTGTCTGAATCCAGAGCTCAGTTGGCGTTGCAGCGGCAGGGGACGGAACCGCTATTGTGGAACGATACTGAAGCGAAACGGATTGCATTTGCCCACCAGTTGCATCTTCACGATCTGACCATGACAAAAGGTGGACGGTTTTGGCACGTCGCCGGGCAATCGACAAAAGGGAAGGCAATGCAGATGGTCACAAGTCGGATGGCCCCAAGACCTGCATCCACGTTGGTTGCGGCGATTGGTGATAGTCCCATTGATCAAAGCATGCTGGATATTGCCGACGTACCCATTGGTATTCCCACGGCGACCGGGCTTGCCGTGACGGTTTGTTCAGAAGCAGGAATCGTCCCTCTGCAGCAGGGAAGCGCTGGCTGGGCAGAAGCTGTCAGTGTGTTGTTACGACGCATGGAATTCACATAACTCACCGACTTGAATGAAGCACATTCTGGAATAGCAGGAGACTATGGCTGATTTTGCTCAGAACGGAATTATCGGAACACTTCACGATCTTCGAAATCGTTCGACTGAGGATCTTGAAGCAGAACTGGTGAAGTTTTCAGCAGAGACGCCCATGTCGCTGCTGCTTCCGTGTTTGTATTCGGAGTTGGAAGGCCCGGCAATGGGGCCGATTGTTGAAGAACTGGCTAAGATTCCCTATCTGAGTGAAATTATCATCGGACTGGACCGAGCCAACGAAGAACAGTTCAATGCCGCCAAACGATTCTTCGATAAGTTGCCGCAGAACTACGTCGTACTTTGGAATGACGGCACTCGATTGCGGCACGTCGACGCCACGCTTCAGGCAGAAGGTCTGGCTCCCGCAGAGCCGGGTAAAGGCCGCAACGTTTGGTATTGTTTGGGCTACTTTCTGGCGTCTGGAAAATCGAAAGCAGTCGCACTGCACGACTGCGATATTCTGACGTATAACCGATCGATGCCCGCCAGACTGCTGTACCCGTTGGCTCACCCCGCTTTTCAATATCAGTTTTGCAAGGGGTATTACTATCGAGCCGCGGACGGCAAACTGAATGGTCGCGTGTTTCGATTATTGGTGATTCCTTTGATCAGAGCGTTGAAGACCGTGCTTGGGCGAGTCGAGTATCTGGACTATATGGGCAGCTTTCGCTACGCACTTTCGGGCGAATTTTCGATGAAGTCGGACGTGGTGAGTTCGCTTCGATTTCCTGGTGACTGGGGATTGGAGATTGGCACACTGTCGGAGATGTACCGTAATTGCAATTTGAATCATATCTGTCAGGTGGATATCGCAGATGCCTACGATCACAAGCATCAAACGGTTTCGGAAGACAATCCTGCGGGCGGGCTGCATCGAATGGCCAACGATATTTGCAAGGCATTTATCCGAAAGTTGGCAGTCGAAGGAATTGTGATTAGTCGCAGCATGTTAAGAACACTGAAGGCCTGCTATTACAGGACCGCGCTGGATGTTGTTGATCATTACCACAACGACGCGGTGATGGCCGGGCTTGACCTGCACCGACATCAGGAAGAAGCGACCGTGGAACTGTTCAGCCGTGTGATTGTTGCCGCTGGCGATGAGTTTTTGAATCGGCCGGACGAAAGCCCGTTTATTCACAACTGGTCGAGAGTAAACAGTGCGGTGCCTGACATCTATGATCAAATTCTGGGAGCTGTTGAGGCGGACAACAGGTAGTTGAAGCATTAAAACTTCGTTCGCCAAAGTTATTCAGCAGGCACCTCGGAGTTTCGGCGAGCAAACACATTCTAAGAACAAGTCCACATTAAGCGACTAACGCTATGGAATTATCAGACAATGAATCCGCCCTTCCTGCATTTCACTCATTACTGTGTCAGCATCTGGGATTCCTGTATCCCACAGCTGATGTGGAGCAACTGGCCGACGATGTCGTCAATGTGTTTGGTGGGTACGAAAAGCAGACGCATAAGATGCCTCCAGAAATGTGGTCACAGCGAGACTGCCTTGTAATCACATACGGCGATTCGATCATCGATGCTGATCGGATGCCCCTGGATACTTTGAATCAGTTTCTTGGGAGTTACCTGAGTGACGCAGTGTCGGGTGTTCACGTGCTGCCGTTTTGCCCATATAGTTCTGACGACGGGTTTGCCGTGATTGACTATGCTGAGGTCAATTCATCGCTGGGGGGCTGGCCCCAAATTTCGGCAATTGCCGAAAATTATCGGCTGATGGCAGACATCGTGATTAATCATGTGTCATCGCAGAGTCAATGGTTTCAAAATTATCGCAACGGTGTTGAGCCGGGGGCAACCTACGTGATGGAAGCCAATGCGGGCGATGATCTGTCGGCCGTTGTTCGACCTCGCGCTTCGCCATTGCTTCGTCCTACTGAAACGGCAAATGGACTGAAGCACGTTTGGTGTACGTTCAGTCATGATCAGATCGACCTCGATTTTCGCAACCCCGCTGTGCTTCTGGAATTTGTGAAAATTATTCGACTGTACCTGGAACGTGGCATCAGTATTTTTCGATTGGATGCTGTTGGCTTTTTATGGAAGGAACCGGGAACGAACTGCATGCATCTGCCACAGACTCATGAAGTCGTTAAGCTGCTTCGAACCGTCGTCGACTATTTTGCACCTGGAACTTTGTTGATTACAGAAACGAATGTTCCCAACCACGAAAATCTCACTTACTTTGGCAACCGCAACGAAGCTCACGTGATCTACAACTTCAGCCTTGCTCCGCTGTTGATGCATGCGTTGCTGACGGGGAAGTCCGAGTACTTAAAACGTTGGTTGATGAGTATGCCTCCGGCACCTTTGGGATGTACTTATCTAAACTTTACCGCGTCGCATGACGGCATTGGCATGCGACCGGCGGAAGGTCTTCTGTCGGACGAAGAGCAGCTGCAACTTGTGGATACGGTGCGGCATTTTGGTGGCCGAGTATCGACTCGGCGAACCCAGGACGGCGGCGAGCGGATCTATGAACTGAACGTCTCTCTTTTTGATGCGTTGCAGGGGACGGTCGCTGGAAAAGATGAATGGCAGGTTGAACGGTTTCTGTGTTCTCAGACCGTAATGATGGGGCTGGAAGGAATTCCGGCTTTCTATATTCACAGTCTGCTGGCCACGGCCAACGATCAGGCGGGAGTTGCTATGACTCAGCACAACCGGAGTATTAATCGGCACAAATGGTACTGGCCTGATCTGAAACAGAAGCTGGCCGATTCTGAATCGGTTCATAGCGTGGTGCTGCACGAACTGACTCGACGTATGAAGATTCGGCGCAGCAACCCGGCTTTCAATCCCAATGCCGTTCAGTTTACTCTGCAATTGCGAGATGAGTTTTTTGCGTTTTGGCGGCAAAGTACTGACCGCAGTCAGAGTATCTTCTGTGTTCACAATATGACGGACTGCTGTCAGGAACTGCGTCTTTCTGACCTGAACCTGATTGCCATGGTCAATTGGCGGGATGCGATTTCTGGTGTGCAGCTTGACGACCGCATTGGCGTGCTGGAGGTAAGACCTTATCAGTGCTTGTGGATCACAAATCGTTAACGCTTGTGGGCTTTCGTTGTGGACGGTTCTGTGTAAAGTGTGTGCCTGAAAATTTGTGAAGCGTCACAACCGAAAGCCACAATTATGTGCCATCGTTTTAACATCACTTCATCGCCCGATGCGATTGTGGATTTTCTGAACAACTTTGGCGTGTCTGCTGAACCGTCATTGTTTCCGAAGTCAGACTACTATCCCTTGCATGACGTTTTGACATTACGTTTGGTCGATGACAACCAGTGGAAGGTGGAACAACGATCCTGGGGATTTCTGCCAAAGTCGTGGAAGCCAACGGGGAAGGTAAGGACTCGCAAGTCGTTTCAACGAGGAAAAATCAACGCTCGCTCAGAAACGGCAGATACCACCTGGCCCTGGAAGTTTGCGTTTTCCAGCCAGCGCTGCGTGATGCTGGCCAGCAGTTTTTACGAACCGTTCAAAGAAGGTGGCGACGGAAATTACTCGCTTCCGGGACACGATGTGTTTGCGATTGCCGGCATCTGGGACAACTTTGAAGGTGACGACGGCAAAGGCAATCACGAATCGATTGAAAGTTGCGCCATGCTGACGTCCGATGCGAACGCATTGGTGGCATCCACCAGAAATGGCCGCATGAGGCAGCCGGTAATTCTGACAAACGTTGATCTCATTCAGCGATACTGCTCACTGGAAATCACAGAACACCACCAACTTCACGACCTGCTGGCCCCCTGGCCCGATACCAAAATGGAATTCAATGCGCCGACGTTGTAAGGCGATTTTGTGGTGCTGAGAAGTTGCAACGTATTCGGACTGCCCATGTTGCGACCGGCCATCATCGGAGAATCATTGGCGGCGATGTGTGTATTTTTCCGGTATCAAAAGTCGTTACCAGAAGGGATGATCTGTTGCAGTGGGGTTCCGTCAAGAATTGAGCTCGATGGGCTGAACAGTGCTACGTAAACGGGGCCATCAATGTCTTCCGAAAGAAATCGCACGCTGCCATCCGCGAAGGCCACGTTGACGCCTCCGGAATGTTCGCTGCTGGCAAATGGAGATCGGCCTTCTTCCTGCGACAGGCCAGCATTGATTTCCCATGGTCCACTGTTTGCCATCGTGTAATCGACATTGCCACTGCTGCACACATTAGCAGTGCAAACGTCCGATGTGAAGAAGACGGCCGTCTTGTGAGCAAACGGAGTCGCCCAGTTTTCCTGTGGCTGAGCAGGATTGCGTCCGGTGCGAGCGTTCTCAATCAACATCAGTGTGTTGGAAAATCCATCACGAATGAAGTTTGTGTTGTAATGCCGAACGACACCTTTGTGTTCTCCATAATTTTCCATAAAGAACAGCCCCAATGCCTTGAGCATCTGGCGGTCACTTAACGGGCCATCCTGTGCATCATCAACTGCGGCAAGCGTACCGTTTCCGTTCAGATCGATGGCGTTGCCGAAGGCATCGACGGGAACATCGTGAACACTGTGCAGGAAGGTGGTGTAGCCAATACCACCGTTGACCGCGTAACTTAAGTCACCCGTTCCCTGCAGACTGCTGTCTTCCGGGCATGTCAGTACCGGAATGGCAAGATCTCCCAGAGCATGGTTGGGAGCAGCATCGTACGCAACAGAAAGGTCCCATCGGTCGGCAATGTCACGGCGGTCCAGATACGGCAGCAGATCAACAACCCAGTTATGGCTGGGATAGCGGCTTCCGGGAATTCCAGCCCAATAGCCGGCGGCAGGATATCGCCGTTGAGCTTCCACGTAGCTCGCCATCGCGACGGAACAGTTTCGCAGATTATTAAGACATTCCGTCCGCCGAGCTGCTCGTCGAGCATTCTGAATGGCAGGCAGAATTAACGACATCAACATTGCGATAATCGAAATCACCACCAACAGTTCCAACAAGGTGAAACCATGCCGCTTGCTCTGCGAACGTGCTTTGTCTCGATTTCTCATGCGCCTTGCTCCAAACCTGAACCTTGTGAAGTTGCCGCTTCTACTTCCGCCTCCCTCAAACGTTCTCGCACCTCAGCCGCCTGCTGTTCGGTGATATGGTAGATGTAGATGGAATATCCAATCATGTCCACCGGTTCAAAGTGATCCATGAAATACGTGAAGTGACCATTCGACCATGTCCAGTCTCCATTGCCCACCGGCACATTGAAGCTGTGGCCTTTCAACTGGCACACGCTGACAGCATACCAACCCGCCTGAGGACCTCGCAAACCGTCTTTACTAACAACGTCCGGCTGACCTTCGAGGTACGGCGCAGGCAACCGAAACTTCAACCCGATATCTGCCGGGTCGAAGCCCGTAAACAAAGCTGCTTGAAGGTCGATTTCGGGATGTTCGTTCTGCCACCATTGCAGCCCCAGAATATCCTGGCCCCAATCGATGTTGCTGTCCACCAGCCAGTCGTGCCCCTTTTGGGGGCCACCCGCTGCTTCATTGAAGTAAGACATCCAGTGCGGAGCAAACCACAACACGGCCACCGCCTGCCAGGTCAGACAGCCATAAGAAAACCACTTCCAGAATTTCCCCAGAGTGACCGTTCTGGCGGCGATGATAAACAGAAACGGATACGCGGGCAGCACGTATCTCATGTGGTGGTTGAAGCCTGTTTGAGACGACACCAAACCAAAAATCAACAGCGGTGGCAGCACAATAAACGACCATTCACGAATCGAATGCTTCGTCCAGCGTTTCCAGTGATACAAGCCATGCAGGATGCTGACATACAGCATCAACTGAAACCCAATCGGTTCCTTCACCAAAAAACCAACCAGATAATAATACCACCAGCCTCCATGCTTCCATTCACCCATCAGGTAAGAGCGGTATCCACGTTCGAAATCCCGTTTCTGAATATCAATGCCCTGCAGAATTTTTTCCGAAAACGGGACGCAAACCGCTCCAAGTCGTGTGCGGTTGAAGCGATTAAGCCGCTGAGTACTCAATTCCACTGGTTCAGAAAATGAGTCGCTGACAAAACGAATGTCACCGAGTCTTCGAAAATTACCAGTAAATCCATAAAGACAATTGGCCGTCAAAATGAAGCACAATACCGCAACGCTCAAATGAGCGATCAACGTCGAAACCCGTTGTTTAACCGGAGCAACAACCAGCGTGTACAAAGTCAACACAGGCAACAACACGCACCAGGTGAATTTTGTCAGGCATGCAGCGGACGCCGCCAAAGAAAAGACCGTCAGGTTCCATGCACCTGGATGGCTTGTCCAGTCTTTTAGTGATTTGACGGCGACCGCGCCGAGGGCGGCGGCAGCGACATCCGGGCAGATCAGCCCTCCAAAACCAAGAATCGCAGGCGAACACATCCAAAGCCACGCAGCTATAAGCGGATTCGAGTTCGAATCTTCCGCGTCACGCCAATTGCTGCAGGCCAATGTCCCCGTGAGGAAAAAAATGACACACAGAATCCGCCCGATGCCTAGCTGAACCAGAAGCCCGGCACCATTCATTTCAAACAATCTGCGTCCAAATCGGAACTCGCCCCGCACATCCGAGCGAAAATCGTAGGCCCGCCAATCGGTCGTGAGCCCTGAAAGATGAGCTGGTAATGTTGCGAGCAGACGCACCAGCGGTGGATTAACGGCATAAAGTTCATACCGTCCCAGTTCGTGGTGAGACATTCCGGCTGCCAGGTGGCCACACTCATCGACGGTCGGTGTGTGGCGGAAGGCTGCGCAGCACAATAACGTGGTCATCCACGAAAGGGCCACAAGAAAGAAAATTCGCTGCCTTCTACGCAAGCAGTTTCCCCATTCGACGCCACTCTCGAAGAAAGAGGCCGCCCCCCAGAAGTGTCATCCCAACCCCCAGTGCATAGACTGGCCACCGCGAATAACCCGATCGAAAGACGATCGCCTTACCGGACCATTTGTCGTGCAGCGTCGTTTTAGAAAGAGGAGTCACTTTGCCGGATGACGGATCCCAAACTCGGACCGTCGTTTCCCGGATCTCCTCCAAAACAAGACAATGCATGTCGTTGTCAACGAGCAGAATGCATGGTAATGAGAGGGCATCGATATCAGGTGTTCCGAATGAAACGGCCTCGGCATCGAGATGGTTCGCGTTCGCCACATCGACGATATCACCGATTGCAACACCTTCTGCCGTTCGTGACTCGAATTCGAGTAAAAACGGTTCAAAGTCTACCGCAGATCCATGCAAGGCGATAATTCTTGCCAACGAGAGTGGGCCACAAAGCGTAGCAATCTCCTGTTGTTGCTTCGACGTTGCCATGGCCGAGTCAAGTGACGACTGTGAACTCGCGAGCTGAGACAACACTGCAACTGCAAGTAAGGTTGTCATCATTTAAGTAACCCCCGAATTCGATTTACGCAAGTAAACCACCACAATGGCAATCAGAGCAACACCGACAAGCACTGCCACTACAACGGAAGCGGGCCACCGGGCGGGCGGTGGCGAACTGGCTACGGGTAGATGAGAAACTGCCGCAGACAGCGAATCTATTGCGTTCGTTTCTCCGATCCGAAATACAGACTCGTACCCCGGCAGTTCATTCCGGACTCGAGTTCCGGGTTGAAGTGTGAGTTCAAACGCCTCGGCTGGGATTTCCTGATTGACATTCCTCGCCTCCTTTATTTCATAAACCACCTCGTAAAAATTGTGTGGTGAAACACAAAACTCTTCACAAAGGGAAGGCATGAAAATGCCGCTTCCGACGTCGCGAAAGCCTGTGTTTATTACGCCGTAATGTGTGTGCCGGTCGAGAGTCTGCATGCAGACCTTCGAAATAACATATCCCTTTTCGGGAAGTGTTGTGACCGTGAGATACGAAGTCGGGGTGGCATACAGAAAGATTGGTGTCATCGCTCCCCAGATATCTGCGAGTTCATCCTGACTCAATTCCCATTCGAGTGTCAATCCTTCCTCTTCGTCAGATGCTCCCACCGAATCCGGTACCCTGCAGTCATTGAAAAATTCGACGAGACGGAGCGGAATAGTGCCGCATGTCATAAACTGCCGCCATTTCCCTGCTTCCTCTGAATTGGTGAGACCATTGAATGGTTCCTGAATCAACAGGTTCCTCTGAACCTTACCGGATGGAGGCATCCGTTCAGTATAGATGGCGGAATACTCTGCTTTCCCGATTTCAGTCGACGGCACTGCCGGATTAAAGCACGACCATTGATCACCTGACACCGCGATCTCACAGTGCAGCGAATACTCGTCAAGGACAGTCAGGTCAGCGACATCAAAAAAGATCGATCCAATAGGAGGATTGCTTGCGTTGGTTGCAAGAATTGATAGATAGCGCAGCCCGGTTTCGCGGCTAACGGTGACTCGATATTTCAGCGGCTCAGCGGTGGGGCGCAAGTCCCGTTTTGTTACCGTTACCACGAATTGCCCAGTCTGAACGAGTTCAGACCGGGCGACCACATTCGCCAATACATCGGACCCCGCCTGAGAGTCAGACGGCACAACCAAAGCTGCAACTATGAACATACAATACATCGATTCACCTTCAATAATTTGAGTGAAGAGAAGGCTTACCCTTGGCACTTACCGTAGTTGATCGTGCACGTTGTGCCACCATCGCAAACCGATCGCAACACCGGATTAGGGTCTTGGTGCCACGGAGTTTTTACAGATGGTATGCATTCGTACTTATTCACGTCACGGCATACTTCGTTACATTCATACACCCACGGTCCCCAGTGCCCGAGAATGATATTTCCCCACGGATCGACATACCCAGGTGTCCAATACCGCCTCATTTCACACACCTCCTCGCAGACTTCCTCTGTCCCACATTTCAGCCGCGTAAACGTGCAGACGTTGCGCCCAACCAATTGTGGAGAATAGTCACACGAATCAGCTGCCTGCGCCGCTTGACAACTGGCATCTCCGCACGACATCGTTTGGTCAGTGGGGCAATAACCATCGTCGATCTTGCACTCAGTGGCTGACGTGGGGAAATTTGAAGCAGCACATCCAAGCCGTTGGCCGGGCATGCAGCAGTAGCCGTCAACCGAGCCGACAGTTTTACTTAGCTGTTGGCTCGTCATAGGTTTCGTTTCGAAGGGCGTCGTTGCCGTGACGGCAAGCAAACACAATCCGCAAGCAGTTAACAATACGGGAAAAGTCCTAGTCATAGCAGCTCCTCTATCAAAAAGCGTTGGGAAGGTTGAATTCCACGCCTAACTGACTGCTGTCGGCGTGGATAACTAGTTTCTGTATTCCGGCTGTGCAGTTGGCAACCTGCCCCTCAACCTTTACCAACTGTGAATTCAGGTGATTTACCGCGACAACGGAGAATTTTCCTGCTGCCGGTTCTACGGGACTGATCGAGACAGCCTGTTCCGTAATTCCACCTACATTCGCGCCTTTTAGAAAAAAGCTAAACCCAATAACAGATTCATCGGGCGACGATTGGGCCACGATTCGCCGAGGCAGGACTTCAATCTCCTGATTGGGCTCTATTCTAGCGTGCACTGAGCAAGAGTATTGACGTTCATTCACTTGGGCATCTGGCACCATAATGTCCACCGTGCCTCGCCGGATTCTTGAAAAGGCGCTATCGCTGCCCATGTGAGTGAGGACGATTTTGGGAGCAGCGTCATCAGTCTCGTCCAGCGACCACGAGACCTGATCAGGCCACGGTACAACTACCTGGAGCTCTGACCAATTGAGATCCAGTTCTGACTGCAGCGCAATCTTCGTAGTCGTTGATTCACCACGCTTTTCATTTATTACGATGTGTTGTGGAGCAGCACTAATTGCAGGAAAAACAGTGCCCTTAATCGAATACTCGATAACTTACCCGGGACTTCTGCCCGGAAGTTCCACCGAAACTCGTTCACGAAACTGTCCATATTTCTGATCGGTATTGACCAGCATATCCAGATAGAGTCGCGAGTCCGCAAACGTTCGCACTTGGGCTGAGGTACACCCACAGGACTTATTGACCCGAACAGCATCAGGGGCATATGCAGCCCCAGTCGCATCTGAAATTGGAAACGAGTGCCTTACCACCGTTCCTGCGGGGATTCGTCCAACGTCAAATGTCACAGCATCAGCTTTTGTCACGGCTTTCGTGACTTCCGCATTCTTCGCGTCGGCGGCCCCTCTTTCTGATGTGGTTAGATAGGGAACAAGGCACACACCTCCAAGAAACAGTGCGAGAGCGAGGAAGTATCGAGGTCGGAAACGCACCTGACCGAACAGAACTATGAGAAGCGAATGAAATCCATCGCGAAGCCTTAATTTCTTTCCGTCGGCCACGGACCGCGGTCTGTAGCTTATTGCAACCTCGGTGAGCTGCAGGTCTGTCCTCGCAACAAAATGGCTGACTTCGGCACAGAATTCGAAACCTTCACACTTTAATCGCATCGCCCGAAGGTCGAACGTCCGGAACATTTTGTAGCAGGTTGCCTCATCGGTGAGTTTGACTCCGTACAGCACGCGGACAAGCAGGTTCAGAAATCTGACTCCGGACTGCATGACCCAGCGGCCTTTTTGCAGTTTTGGATTCTCTAGATATCGGCTTCCGTACACGACATCGGCTTCACCGGACTGCATGACGGCCCATAGTTTTTTGATGTCCGCTGGATCGTATTCCAGGTCGGCGTCCTGAATGATGACGTGACTACAGGTGACGTGCTCCAGGCCGGTCCGGATGGCTCGGCCTTTGCCTTTGTTGATGTCGTGTTGAACCAACTGAATGCGTTCGGCTACTGCAGGTTGCAGAGTATCAATCCACTCCTTCACCAACGGGACACTGTTGTCTGTGGAACCGTCATCCACGATCACAACCTGGGAGATAACTTCCTGGGCGATCAATTGCGTCAATAACTGAGTGACAGTGGCCTGTTCGTTGTAGAGCGGAACAATGGCCGCCAGCTTTTCGACAACCGAAGTCGCGTTTTGTGATTGATGAACTACAGACATCATCGCCCTCGCCGCAAATCTTGACTTGCCACCCGTCACTTGAATTTCACACCGAGCTTGCTGCACCGTTGAAGGTGGGTGGGTGGTGGT
>CALFSX010000176.1 GCA_937916515.1 uncultured Planctomycetaceae bacterium
GCCGTTTTGCCGTTTCCATAGTCTGCGGCGCAATACGCCCGTTCATTGGATTTCGTTCGCGGTGTCGCATCGCGTGAACCATCGAACCCTATCGCCACCCAGTCGCCGACCGCCCAGCGATCTTTCCCGATCTGTTTCATCAGACGTTGAAAACGCTGTTGCAGAATCGGCAGCAGTGACGGGGGCCACTTTGACAGAGCGTTCAGCATTCCCTGATACGTGGTGAGAACCACGCCTTCGCCAGCCAGCGTTTGCATCCACGCTCGGCTTCCATCCCCCCCGGCGGCCTAGGTGAAGCTGTCCGTGAGGCATCGATTTTCGGCCCACGCCCACGCCCACGCCCAACACAATCTCAGGCGGGCCAGAGTTCGCGGCAATCACGAGGTGTTGCCATGAAGTTTTAGATCTGCGAACAAACGCTCATCGGGCAACAGCCCGTTGAGCAGCTTGGAAATCTGTTCCGAGTTCCTACAGGGAACGGCGTTCCGGACTTCCGCCCGCGTTCTGGAAAGATTACGTTTCCTGTTCGTTGAGCGCGTTTTGCGTCGTCGTGAATTGGATGTGCGAGACACGGCCAGATTCCTTTCTGACGGAAGTGTGTTCCGTTGGTGAAATGGGGAATCTGGCTTTTCTCACACTTCAACAATTCACGAAAACCCGCTTTTTTAAGCACTCAAAATCCTTCACAGCGTTGCCCGCCGGGCATCGCCATGGCGTCGTTCCCGACGGCACAGGCGGGCAGCGGCGGTAAGGTGAAGTGGACTCGGCACACTCACTTCGAAGTCGATCGCTACGTGCCGACTCGCATGGACGTTACGCCGACTGCCGGCGGAGAATGCGACGACCGAGCCGTCATGGAACGCGCCGTCATGGAACGAGCCGTCGAATCCGATCGGACCTACGCGACGGATCGCGGCTACGCGAAGTTTGAACTGTTCAATCACATCGCAGATGCAGGCAGCAGCTACGTTTGTCGAGTTCGTGACAACAGCGTGTCTGAGGTTGTCGATTGCAGGCCACTCACGGACGCAGATCGAGCCGTTCGTGTGCTGTCGGATCAGATCGTTTCCCGGGGAAGTGCTTCATCCAAATGCAAACCGAATCATCCGGTGCGGCTGGTTGTTATTGAGGCAAAGCCTCACAAGTCGAAAGGTCGCTCGGGCACGGGGGCCACGGTCCAGGACTGCGACGGCTATCTTCGCATCGTCACGAACCTGCTGGATGTGCCGGCAGAAATCATTGCTCTGCTTTATCATTACCGGTGGACAATTGAAAGTTTCTTCCGATTCTTCAAGCCGATCCTGGGCTGCCGTCACCTGTTGAGTCATTCGCAGAACGGCATCGAGATTCAAACGTATTGCGCGATCATCGGCTGCATGCTGATCAGTCTGTGGACGGGCCGCAAACCAACACTGCGAACGTACGAAATGATCTGCTGGTACTTCTGCGGTATGGCCGACGACGAAGAACTGCTGGCTCATCTGAACCGACTGGACAAACAAAGCTCGTAAATCGCGGGACGCTTCCGTGTGTCGTCTGCCGACGTTCACGCTGCGCAGTTTTCTCCTCAGTCACCAACCGACCCGCCGTCCCAGGACAGCCATCCCGGTGCAGCTTTCTTCCGTAAAGAAGATGCGATGCCACATGAAGTGTCAACCATCGCCTCTCAATATATCAGGCCTCTTTGATGTCTTAGTTTCCGTTGTGCGGTTATGGTCGGTGTGAAAGGAGCAATTTTCCATGCCGACAGCACGCCGAACAGACGTAGCTGGTGCCGGCAAGTTAAAAGCTGATGTTCTTGAAGCCCCGTTCTTTCTTGATCTCGATGGATTTTGAAACGAGTTCAATCTTACAGGCATTGAATTGTTTGCATGGATGGATGTCAGTTCTATTGTGCTGGAAACACCAGGCGGCACGTAGTCCAGGCGAAACATCTGCGTTTGGGCGCGTTCGACAACCGGCGGAAGTCAGGTCGCCTGAGTGGCTGCAACCTGTCGAATCTGATGGTAGACGTTCTGGATCACCGTGCAGTTGCCGATAATGTTTGAAATTTCGCCAGCGTTGGCAAGCTGGCTGCGCAATCGGCGATTTTCGAGTTTCAGCAGATAGTGTTCGCGAGCTTTACGAACCTGTTGTCGCACCAGATTAAGATCCAGTGGTTTCGCTACGAAATCAAACGCGCCAGCACGCATTGCCTCGACTGCTGTTTCCACTGTTCCATGAGCCGTGATGACGATGATGACGATGATGGCAGTTTCCGGTCGAGCGAACAGCATCTTTCGAGCAAGATCGATCCCGTTTATTTCGCAGTTCAGGCGAACGTCGACGATCACGAGCTGGTAGTCGCTTTTTGCAAACAGAAATAATGCTTCGTTGGCTGTTCCTGCAGTGTCGACGGTATGAGCAGCACCCCTTAAACCTTTCGCAAGACCGGAGCGAATGTTGGGTTCGTCATCAATGATCAGCACATTGAAGTTGGAATCGTTCATCAGGTTTCATCCAGGGGCAGAAGCACGGTGAATTCCGTTCCGGGCAGCCCTTCATAGTTTTCGCCTGTTCGGAAATCGATGCTGCCACCGTGTTGGCGAATAATCTTGTCGCACAAAGCCAGTCCCATTCCTGTGCTTTCGTTGCGAGTTGTGAAATACGGGTCAAAAATCTGAGAATGTACTTCGGTGGGAATTCCGTGACCGGTATCAGCCACGACAATTCGAACTGAATCGTCACGTGTGTCCACGGTGCGTGTCAGAATGCCTCCGGCGGGCATAGCGGCCACCGCGTTAAGTGCCAGATTCAGGATGACCTGTTCCAGCTGTCCGGAGTCTGCCAATACACTTCCTGCGGGTTGCTGAGGAAGATTTATGACCAACGTTATGTGTTGAGCTTCCGCCCGTGGCCGCAGCAGGCGCACAAGTTTTTCGATCAGACGAGGGATGAGAACCGGCGAACGACCAAGCTGTGTCACCGATGTATAGTTGCGAAAGCCATCCAGAACATTACTGATCCGATTTACTTCGGTGTGCAGGATGTCCAGCATTTCAAGAACGTCCGGCTGAGGAAGCTCCTGGGCCAGACGTTCATGCAACAGTTGAATGTGCAGCGACAGAGCGCTTAACGGATTCTTGATTTCGTGCTGCAGTCCGGCCGCCAGGGATCCAAGTCCCATGTATCGTTCCATGCGGCGCAGTCGTTCTTCGAGCAACGCCTTTTGAGTAACGTCGCGAACATAAACTACAGTCCCAATTTCATCCTTACGCTGGTTTCGCAGAATTGTGCCGCTTACGCGTAACGTCTGCTTGTGGCCTTGAGTTGTGACACAGTAGTCTCGGTCGCGAACAAAATGATGCGTCGTGTTAACGTCGGTGCAGACCGAATTCAGCAATGAATGCACTGCGTCGATGTCTGCCAGAGACTGCCCGATCGAATCATTGTTCAGGCCAATTAGTTCTCGCCCGCCCGCATTCACTTGTCATGTTCCCGTGACGATCTGTCGTAATCACTGCTGCATCCATACTGGCGAAATATCACTGGCGAGTACCTTGACGTCTCGCAACGACTGCTCGCTGTGAAGATAGCCTCGCAACACCAGCGCAAGGGCAACTGCCGTGCCAATAACATTTACAACCAGCAATACGGCCAACCAGCTATGCGACCTCAGGTCGCCTGAAAGTTCTTCAGCGGCGGCAAGGTCACTGTCGGGTAGATGATTGATAATGAAGGCCACGATTTCCTGCTCACGCCGTACATCCATCGTGATCAGAATCGTGACGACGAGAGAGATAAGGCTTAGAGCAGCTAGACCACCGGCCAGCAGTCGCATGCCGCGACCGTTACGCTTTTCGTGGAGATCAAACATTTGAGGTTGCGAGGTGTACTTGATGGGTTTGAATTCATTGTTTACAGAACTGCCCTGTAGTTTAGTTGGGCTTGAGTGAAATTGCCCAGTCATTAAATTAGCCGTGGAAACTGATTTGGTCGTCTTCCTGCGGGTCTGCAATTTTTTGCAGACTCGATGCACAGCGTTGCAGGCATCTTGAATCGAGTTTTTGATTTTCGAAATTCCAATGCAAAAACCTCAGCCTGACTGCTGCTGTGGTCGATCCTGCTGTTGCAACCGATACTTATCAGGATTGGCATTCAACCAGTCGCGCCGCAAACATCTATTTCTATGGAGGGAAGCAGAAGTCATGGGTAGCCCGCACACCACTGACGAGGATTCCGTGCCGGAAATTGCGCCGTGCATTACGCGAAAACGGCCTCTTGTAAACGGACAACCGCAGCCACAAACACGGCGCCGCGCACTCAGACAGTTGTTATCGGTTCGTTTGTGCGCTGCTGTTTTGATCAGCTGTCAGGTTTCCATCGCGTTTGCTCAGTCTGAAGCCGGGCGGTTTTTGGCTGCTGTACCTGGCGAATCGGCACTTTCCGCCTCTGACGAAACCCACTCTGTTGCAGATGTGCAAACTCAGTTGCTGGAACTTCAGAAACAGATTGACGCGCTAAAGCACGCCAAAGCGGTTGAGATGCCGTCAGTTCCGCCGACAGCCGCGATGGCAAAACCTGAACCGCCGAAATATCCGACGGTTCGCCTGACAGGATTTTTTCAGGCCGACGCGGCGTGGTTTCATCAGGATGCTAACAACCGGCTGACAATTGGTAACGGCGTTCCTGCCGATGGTGATATTCAGGACGGAGCGGACTTTCGTCGAGCTCGTCTGGCTGCTGTCGGAAAAGTCTGGGACAACGTTAACTACATGCTGGAAATGGACTTCGCGTTTCCCGGCCGCCCCAGCTTTATGGACGTGTGGATGGATATTGATAATGCCATCGGAAGTAACAGTTTACGGATCGGACAGTTTCGTCAGCCGATCGGAATGGATGGCCAGACGGGCGTTAAGGACATGACGTTTCTGGAACGTGGTCTGCCATTTGCCTTTCTTCCATTTCGTCAAATCGGAGCGATGACTTACGGTCATACTCAGGACGAACAGATAACGTGGGCGTTCTCCGGGTTTCGTTATCCAGCCGATCAATTCGGGGGCAACGTGGGCGACAACGGCGGCTATGGAATGGCGGCACGAGTTACCGGACTTCTGGTTGATTCGTGCGATGACAGCCGATTGGTGCATGTCGGCGTCGGCTACAGTTTTCTTAATCCGGCCAACGATGCGGTGCAATACCGTAATCAGCCGGAATTCTTTGTCGGTGAAAACGGTGCCGGAGTTGTGCCACCGGGAGTGCCCAGCCAGGTTCCTGTATTTGTCGATACGGGGGCGATCCCAACAGACAATATCAATCTGTTTAATGCCGAGTTAGCGATGTCGTCCGGTTCGTTTCATGCTCAGTCCGAAATATTCTATGCAACTGTTCAGCAAAAGGGTGGCCCCCGAGTAACCTATCCTGGTGCGTATGCTCAGGCAGGTTATATTCTGACAGGTGAGACCCGAGCGTATAATCGCAAGGCCGGAGTGTTTGGCCGCATCAAGCCGAAGCGTTCAGTTGGCAGTGAGTGCGGTCCCGGTGCCTGGGAAGTTGCAGGTCGGTGGTCTTATCTGGATTTGTCTGATAGCAAAAGTCTTGGAACAGGTCCGGGCGGAAGGCTGAACAACATCACCGGTGGTCTGAACTGGTATTTGAATCCGTATACTAAACTGCAACTCAACTACATTCACGCGTTTCTGGACAACCCAACGTTTGGGAACAGTGACGCAGACGTCGTTGCTATGCGAGCTCAAATTGACTTCTAAAGCTGATTCGATTGTATTCTGTAACATGTGACTCGATGCCAAAGTGCACGCTACTGAATCAATGACAACAGAGTTTGAGCTGGAACAGTTCAAACTCTGTTGCGGATGAATGGAGTAGACCGCAGGACTACATGTACGAACTGACGCAGGTACTTTTGCTAACAACGCTGGCCGGAGCTGCGATTCCTGGGGGGCATTGCTGGCGACGGTTGAACGACTCGATCGTGGATGGTTGGAACAGGAGTTTCGCCATTCCGTGATTGCATTTGGCGGCGGCGTGCTGTTGTCAGCCGTGTCGCTGGTGCTGGTGCCCGATGGTGTTAAGCAGCTTTCTCTTCCTTGGGTGATTGCTGCCTTTTTGTCCGGTGGGCTTTCCTTCATCCTGTTGGATCTGCTGCTGTCGAAGCTGAAAAATTCGATGGCTCAGCTGGCAGCAATGCTGTCTGACTTCATTCCCGAAGCAATTGCTTTGGGGGCCGGCTTCGCGACGGGTGACTCGACAGGAATGTTGCTGGCGATTTTGATTTCACGTCAAAATCTGCCGGAAGGATTCAACGCATATCGCGAACTTCACGCAGGCGGATCGCTGCCCGGCAAAACGATTCTGACGGCTTTTTTACTGCTTGTTCCGTTGGGGCCCATTGCCGGAGAGGCTGGTTACCTGTGGTTGTCCGGATATCCGAAAGTAGTCGCTTTCATGATGCTGTATGCAGCCAGCGGTATCCTGTATATGACCTTTCAGGACATAGCTCCACAGGCTCAGCTCAAAAACGGTTTTGCTCCGGCCCTTGGAGCCGTCCTGGGCTTTTTGCTGGGACTCGTTGGCCAGCAGTTGGTGCAATGAGTGTTTGTTTGGGAATTTATTTTCCGGTCACTTAAGGCATCCGATTGATTACAAACTGTGGTGAAAGTGACTGCAGTTGTGTCGCGCCATAACTGCCAAAATTCGGCTGATCTGTTTGATGAATGCGTTAAAAAGCGGCCATCTGTGAAGTTGGGAGTGTCAGTGGAAGTTTGGCATCGCAATTGCCAACTATCACTGCGTGATCTGCTGAAGTCTTATATTGCTGGTGACAACCCGAGTGTGAAGACGATAGACTAGCTGTTCAGTCGATCACAAAAGGATATGTGATGTTTTACGGTGCAGCAAAAACCCTGACTCTTCTTGGTGTGTTAATTCATGCCGGAATAGGTTGCTGCGCTCATCATGGTCATTGCCAGGTTTCGCCACCAGCCCCAGTGAAGGTTCAGGAAGTACAGAAGACCTTTCATTGCAGCTGACGGTTTCATGCAGATCACGACAACGAAGCCGGTACAGACGTTACCGGTAATGATCAGTCAGATCACCGTTCATGTCCTTGTGGTGAAGGCCACGGCGATTGTGCGGATCATTGTTTCTGGTTAACAAATTCACGAGTCGAATTGCCCAGCGACACAGCGATCATACTTCCCTTTGCGATGGTTAATTGTTTCGGGACGTATGCATTTCACGATGCCACCGCTACTGCCGCATTGCACGGTGATCGGCCGTGTCTGTACGAACTGACGCATTCGTTGCGCGCCAAAACTCAGGTTTGGCGGTTGTAATCACGCCTCGCCCTGCTGGCTGAAGGCTTGTTGGTTCTGCGTTAACAGCACCTTCGAATGTGTCGCATACATGCGATGACTGAAGGAAGTTGGCGTCAGGATGTCTCAAAGCTGATCTTCAGCCATGGCTGTCTGATGGCGTTTGGGTTGCACGTGGCCATTTGCAGCCTGCTACCGCTTCACTAAAGCCGAATCGATCAGCCTCCGTCCGCGGAAAAAGCCATTGCGAAGTCCTGCAGGCGGAATAGGGATTTGATTGGCAATGCTGAATTTAGCATCGCCAATTCAAGAGGCCCGATCCAGGACATTCATTAAATCAATAGATTTGTTGCCATTACGACACGTTTTCCGGGCGACAACAAAACACTTCAGCACGCTGTTTCCAGCACGCTGAAAACGTTGCCTTGTCTGACACTTTTTCAAGACGATTGTGGTTCCATGAAATCTCGCATTCCTCAGATTCCCATGAAGTACGTGTGGCCATTAACAATGATCGTTGTTGTTTCTGCAGCAGCCATATCACGCGATCGCTGGTGGCCCACGCTGAATTTGTGGGTGCAATCGACAGTCGCAGATCAGCGTGTCGTGTCCGGTCTTGACGAACACAGCCAAACCCCCGGTGCCGCTGTCGATGCCCATGCGGGGCACGACCATGCGGGGCACGATGAGAGCACTTCCCTTGAGCTATCCGACCAAGCCTTGCGCAATCTTGGGCTGACCGGCGATGGCGTTGGTGAAGTACGGCTGACGACTTTCAGCAAGTCCATCACCGTTCCGGCTTTGGTTGTTGAACGCCCCGGGCGTACTCGAATTGAAATTGCAACGCCGATGAATGGCGTCATTGTTAACATTCATAAGGCTGCAGGCGAAGCCGTTGAGCCTAACCAGTTACTGTTTGAAATTCGTCTGACGCATGAAGACCTGGTGCGATCGCAAACTGAGTTTGTGACGACTCTGGGTGAACTGGCCATTGAAACCCGGGAAATCAATCGTCTGCAGGATGTTGCGACATCGGGCGGAGTCGCCAGAAAAACACTGCTGGAACGCGAATATGCACGCGATAAACTGCAGTCGTTGGTGATTGTGCAGCAGGAAGCGTTAAGACTCAGCCCTTTGAAGGTGTGAATTCAGTTGTTTCTTCTGGCGAGTAGCCTTGCGGTAGCGACGTGTTGTCCGTTGCCGGAGTACTTTCGTTTGGGTTGCGGACGTTTGGGGCCACGTTTGCTCTTCTGAAATTTCTTCAGGGACACTTTGGCCGCCAGTTGCTTCAGCACGGCCGCCAGTTTCGCCGTTGTCAGGTTCTGGAAGATCTCCCACTCGGCAGCCGGGATGGCGATCATCATGCCGTTGTAAACCTGAGCGATTTCCAGCGACATATAAAAGTTCGACAGATTCTGTTCCACGGTTTCGTCGCCATGCACGCTTCGCAAAGCTGCATGAATGACGGACATTCCGTTCCATGCCATCAGAGCAAGACAGAAGGCGAACACAGCGGCACGCGGGTAGCCCAGCGTCTTGATTTCGCACGTCAGGTTTTCGGTCATCTCCTGAAACAGGGTTTCTACACTCCACCGTTTGCGGTAAAGATCAGCGACCTTCAGTGCGTCGGCGGCGGTTTTCGACAGGTTGGTGAGGATGCGAACTTCCTGTTCACCGTCCCGAGTCGCCACGTTCAGGCAGACTGTGATGCAACGGATCGTCATCGTGCGACCGGTTTCCGGATCCATGATCACAGCACTTTGCTCGAACACTTTACCAGTGTCCGACTGTCCGATCAGTTTGCGGCGACCGGTCAACTGCAGCGGCAAGCCGGCGTGGTGACGAATCAGGAAGCGGCCTTGGCGTCTGGCGATTCCAAACAGAAAGCCCAGCGTGCAGAAATTCCTGTCAGCGATCCACAGATCCTTCAGCCGCACAGAGGGCAGCACCTGATTCAGCAGCGAACGTTCCTGAGCATGACCATCCTCACAGGGGATCACATCGACCGCCAGACGCACGTCCGGATCGAGGACCACCAGCGCCTGCCCGGGCAACGGAGCGGCCGTTTCCCGACGCGTTTCCAGCAGTCGATGCTCGGTGGCGGCGAAATGGTTGCCGTCAATGATGCGAATGTTGTAACCACGCAGCAAAGGTGTCCGCAGACCCAGTTTACGAATGACGGGAGCAAGTTGCGTGGCCGAATCCCGCACCAGCACGGCAGAAACGTCTGGCTCGACACCGTTGAGCTTCTGATAGAAAGCACTGACCGAAACCGGCAGGGTTTCGCCACGATTTTTCAGCACCGCATTCACCGAGGGATTCACGTTGAACACCACTTCGCCCATGACTTCGGCGACCGTGGCGAACGGAAGTGTGCGGGTGTACTGTGTGACAGCGTTCTCTTCAAAAATCCGCTGCAGTCGTTCCGGATGAAACTGGTTCTCGATGATCCCACGCATCATCACGCTGACGGGACTGGCTTCGACAAATCTTTCGAACGGGCCACTGAGTAACATCCTTGTCACCTCATTCTGGTTTTGGGCTGGTCAGCAAAAGAAACCAACCGCTATCTTCCATGCCATCCGCAAAATCTCAAACAACAATATCTGACGCGAAATTCACACCTTCAAAGGGCTGGGCATGGGTGGGACAAAGAAATCAGACTTGAAAAAACGGCTGCCGATCTTTCGAAGCAATCGACAGCCGAGACGGATTTACCCGCCCACGTCAGGCGATCCCTCGACGAGTTGCTCCTCAGCAGAGCTTGTCTCCGTTTCGCCTGAAAGCAGCACAACATACATCACAAAGGGAGTCCGCACTGTGCTGACTTCCCACTTCACCAATCCCAAGCGCCTACCATTTCTGGGGAACTTCAAATTTCTGCTTCGAGTTCAGTTCACTTTTCAGCAGGGATGCCATGATTGAATTCAGCACGACAGAATGGGAATTACTCCGGAACGCCTGTGAGACACTTGACGATCCGCGCACTCCGATCAATATTTTTCACTCCCAGCCTGTGAGTTTTTGAGTGGTTCGCAGGCTACCCTCACCTCGGCGAGGGATTTTTTTGGCGAGCCCGGAGTGAGCCGGTCCGCTGGGAGTGAGATTGTCTTCTATCCAACGCCCGAGGCGTCGGATCATTCGGTGGTGATCCTGTTTCTGGCGGGGAACTGGCCACCCGGGCTGGTTCCGCGCGACCTCAAATGAATCCTAAACTCTGCTTTCGTTCGAAGTTGTACGTCAGAGCATGCAGCAATACCTCGCCGAGGACCTTCGACTGACCTCGCAGACGGAATTGCTGCAGGCCGTGATTCCGACACTCCGCGATCGGGAATACCGCATTCGGGAACTCGGCGATCGAAGGCCGCTTCTTGTACAGAGCCTTCGCTTCGTCCGTCGACATCCGCTGACGAAATTCGAACATCTCGTCGGTGTCCGCCTGCTGACGCGAGTGAGGATCGGTGCCCTTCTTTCGCAACCGGTCCTCGCCGTGAATCGGAGCGTGAACGTCGACGCCGTCCTGCTCCATGGTCGTGATTTCGTCTACCGTCGCGAAGCCACCGTCTACCAGATACTGCTTCGCTTTCTCGCCGTAACGCTGTTTGATGTCCTCGTGCACGGGAGTCATCTGGCCGCGGTCGCTGCCCTGATTTATCACGCTCGCCGACACGATCAGCCGCGTCTCGTCGGTCGTGGCGAACTGCACATTGAACGCAGGCCGAAAGCCTCCGTCAGCCATCTTCATGTTGCGAGCCTCGGGGTCGGTAGTCGATGCGCGGGCCTTTTTTCCGTCACCCTTCTTCCGCTTCTCCTTCTTTTCCTGGAGCTCGACCAGTTCTTCCAGAGCCCGATCGACACGCCGCGCCCGGTCTTCGGCCGCACGCTGACGGGCCGCTTGTTGACGCGACGAACTCTCCGCAGCATCCGCCTGAGACTCGCGTTCGGCCTGCAGTTCCGTGACGCGTTGCTGCGCTTCCTGACGACACTTCTCGAGCGTCTCCCCGCGACGGAAGGAACTGGTTCCGGCGCTGGCCCGCACACGCATGCCGTCCTGCGCGAGCACGTCCAGCGAGATCAGCCCCTGATGCAGCCGCGTCGCGATGGTGTCGGTGAGCAGTTCATCAAGGATGTCGACATGCTCCGTGCGGAAGTCGCTGAGCAGGTGATAATTGACACTCACGCCGCCGCAGATCCACTGGTACGCCGAGTCTCGCGTGCAGAGCTTCGCGATCCGGCGAGCACTGCTGACACTTTCACTCGTGGCAAACATCCACAGAGCCAGCAGAATTCTCGGATCAGTATGATCCCGTCCAGGCTGGCCCTCAACGGCCCGAATCTTCTGGTAAAGCGGCGAGAGATCAAGCGATTCAACATACGCCCAGATATTACGAGCCTGATGTTCCAACGGCAGCATCTGATCGAGAGACAGCGTCCGTATTTCGATCTGGCACCGTTCGGCCCGTCGCACGCGAGCCTGTCCACACTGAGATGTTTGATGAGTATTCATTATCCCCTTGTAGCGCGATCCCCACCATCGGGCCAGGCCATCCTGCACGCAATCTTCAAAAAAATCACAGCCTCTCCGATCAATATTTTCCACTCCGTGGAGAATATTGTTGCCATCTCGCTGGCGGCCATCATTGCCGGCGCAG
>CALFSX010000177.1 GCA_937916515.1 uncultured Planctomycetaceae bacterium
CCGAAACCTGCCCTCCGAACCCCATCGACGCCTTCTTCTGAAAACTGAAAACTCCAAACCGAAACCTTCCCCATGGCACAGCGAAAACTTGGACAAATTCTGATCGATCTTGGTTATCTGTCAGACGACCAATTGTGGGACATTCTGGAAGAGCAGAAACAAAGCTCTGGCCTGATTGGGCAGGTTGCGGTGCGCATGGGCATGGTTACGGAAGCTCAGGTCACTGAAGCTCTGGCCGAACAATGGGGCATGCCGGTCATCAATCTGGCAGAAACCAATATTCCTGCCGCCGTGCTGGATCTTGTTCCGCAGACGATGGCGGAAATCTACAAGATTATGCCTGTGTCGTTGAAGAACGACGTGCTGACCGTTGCAATGGCGGACCCTCAAAACGTGGGCGCCCTGGACGACCTGCGAAACTTTCTGGGCAACGAAGTTCGAGGTGCGGTTTCCAGCCTGGCCGATGTTGAAGAAGCGATCGCCAAGTACTATGCCGATCGAGAAGAAAGTATTGAAGACGTCATCGACCTGCTGCGGCAGGATGACGAAGATGACGGCAAAATTAAGGGCTACGACCTGTCATCAGAAGAAGAACTTTCTGATGCCGCGCCGATCAAAAAGCTGCTGAACATGGTGATGCTGCTGGCGATTCGTGACCAGGCGAGCGACATTCACTTTGAACCGTTTGAAGACGAATTCAAGATTCGAGTGAAAGCGGACGGCGTGCTTTACGAAATGGTTCCGCCGCCACGCCATTTGGCCGCCGCCATTGTTTCTCGTATCAAGGTTATGGCCGACCTGGACATCGCCGAACGCCGTCTGCCGCAGGACGGTCGAATTGAATTGAACGTCGGCGGAAACCCAGTCGACCTGCGAGTCAGCGTGTTGCCGGTACTGTTTGGCGAAGCGGTGGTTATGCGAGTTCTGGACCGAACTGTGGTGGCTCTGGACCTGAACAAGATCGGCATGGACCCCACGACGCTAAGTCGCTTCCGCCGCATGATCAAACTGCCAAACGGAATCGTGCTGGTGACCGGCCCGACAGGTTCCGGAAAAACAACAACGCTGTATTCTGCGTTGAACGAGCTTAACGAAATCAGCACCAAGGTCATCACCAGCGAAGACCCAATCGAATACGACATCGAAGGCATTATGCAATGCCCGGTGAATCCGGACATTGGAGTAACCTTTGCCGCAATTCTGCGAGGCATCCTGCGACACGATCCGGACAAGATTCTGGTGGGTGAAATTCGAGACTACGAAACGGGCGAAATTGCCGTTCAAAGTGCTCTGACAGGTCACCTTGTGTTCAGCACGCTGCACACCAACGACGCTCCCACCGCGATCACTCGACTGCGAGACATGGGGGTGGCCCCTTTCTTGATTACCGCCACCGTCGAAGGCATTTTGGCTCAACGACTAGTGCGTCGCATCTGCACAGAATGCCGCACGGAATTTGAACCGTCTGACGAACTGCTGATGGAACTTCAGCTGCCATTGGACACCGCCAGAAAATACAAATTCTATTACGGAAAAGGATGTGCTCGATGTAGCAACACGGGCTACAAGGGGCGAGTCGGAATTTACGAACTGATGGAAGTCACGGACGAAATTCGCGACTGCGTTGCATCGGAACAATCGGCGGACGAAATTCGCGACGTCGCCAGAAATCAAGGCATGACAACTCTACGAGAAGCCGGCCTGAAACTGATCTTCGACGGTCTGACCACTATCGACGAAATCGTAAGAGAAACCGTGATGGAAGATATTGATTAGAACAACAGCGCCATGTCTGAATGAGCCGCAGGGCGCTAGCCCCGGTTTTTTCCGGGATCCACAGAAACCGGGGCTAACGCCCTGCGGCTGATGTGGATAGCAGAAATACTGACCTTTCATTGAAGCTGGTGTTGTCCAGCCAGAGCAGACCAAAATTGAGTTCAGTCCCGAAGGGACGACAGCACTTAGCCGTGGGTGAAACCCACGGATCACAAAACCAAAATCGCGTTTAGTCGCAGAGCGACGACATGGGGAAATTTCCACAAGCCGTCGCTCCGCGACTTAAACACAAATCCCTGATATTCAGCCCACTGTTTGATTTTGCTGCAGCAGATTAAGCCACGCTGAAAAACATGAGTTCAAAACCACTTTACTGCTTCACGCAAAACGTTGAAGCATAACGACTTAGAAACAAATTAACCTTGATGGAATGACGTTTGCCCTGTTAACGAATTGAAGTTGTTTTTCGGTTAAGTCTGCCGAACGGAACTTCTCTGCGTTTTGCGGGAAGAATCAGATTTGTAGCGTGTTGCTACGGTCTGCTGCACAAAGCCGGAACCCGGTTTGTCAGGCGTCATTCTCGAAAGCGTTCTCTCGGAGGTGACGGTATGCCAGTCTTCCAATACGAAGCCATGGATAGCACGGGTCTTGAGGTGAAAGACACCATCGAGGCGCCGTCTGAGGGCGAAGCCCAAACGATGATCCGTGAGAAGGGTTTCTACGTCACGAAGATTCGTGAAAAGGAACGCAAGAAGAAATCCAAAGCGGCGGCCACCAAGGGGAAGAAGGGCAAACAAAAGACCTTCACCATGGGCGGCGTGAAGCCCAAAATTTTGTGTACGTTCACTCGACAGCTGTCAACTCTTCAGGACGCCGGCCTGCCGCTGTTGCGGAGCCTGCGAATTCTGGAAGGCCAAAGCAAGCCGGGAGCACTAAAGAATACCTTGATGGACGTCATTGAAGACGTGGAATCAGGTAACACGCTTTCGGAAGCGATGTCCAAGCAGCCAAAGGCGTTTGACAACCTGTATTGCAACATGGTGAAGGCCGGTGAGGCCGGCGGTGCTTTGGAAGTGATTCTGCAAAGACTGGCAGAATTCAAAGAGAAAGCTCAATCGCTGAAACGCAAGATCACGGGAGCGATGATTTACCCATGTGCGGTTATTACCGTGGCGGTGGGTATCGTGTCGTTCATCATGATGTTCATCATTCCGAAGTTTAAAAAGATCTTCGACGACTTCGGTACCGAACTGCCTGCGATGACCAACATGCTGATTGGTTTCAGCGACTGGATGGTTCAGTACTGGTACATGCTGTTTATTGGCCCGATCGGTTTTTACCTCTTCATTAAGATTGTGAGGAAAAACAAAACGGGGGCCTTTGTGGTCGACTGGCTGTCTTTACGCATACCGCTGGTCGGCAAGATTCTGCATCTGGGTATTATTGCTCGTGTGACCAGAACGCTGGGCACGTTGATTGCGTCGGGCGTTCCGATTCTGGAAGGCCTGTTGATTTCGCGAGACACCGCGGGCAATCACGTTTTCGAAAGAGCGTTCGACAATATTTATACGGCTATTCGAGAAGGGGAAACGATTGCCGTTCCTCTTCGAGAAGCCAAGATCGTGGACGACATGGTTGTGAACATGGTGGACGTGGGCGAAGAAACAGGTGCCCTGGACGACATGCTTTACAAAGTGGCGGACGTTTACGACGAAGAAGTTGAAGTGAAGGTGGAGAGTTTGATCAGCTTGCTGGAACCGATCATGGTGGTGGTTCTGGGTCTGATCGTCGGCTTCATCGTGATCGCGTTGTTCCTGCCGCTGATTAAGCTGCTGAACGACCTGTCTTAACAAGGGCTCCGCCCTTGACCCGGTGGCGTGGCGAACGGAA
>CALFSX010000178.1 GCA_937916515.1 uncultured Planctomycetaceae bacterium
TGGCTCTGCCAGCGGCAAAGACACCTGTTGCTCCACAGCGGAACAACCAGGAAGTCGCTCAGGGAATCGCCAACGGTTTGGCTCAGGTTGGGCTTGTTGGCTACGACGTGGAAATTCGTTACGACCAGGGTGTTGCAACTTTGGCGGGCGATGTTTCCAACGAAACTCAGCGTCAGGCTGCTGAATTCGCGGCTTCTCGTACTGAAGGTGTGACTCAGGTTCGAAACCTGTTAAAGGTTCAGGGCCCGGTTGCTCAAACCGCCTTTGCACCACAGGGTCAAAGAACGGTCCACCCAGCTTCTATGACCATGCCTCCAGCCATGATGATGAATGGTGGCATGCAAGGTGCCATGCCAGTTGGTGCTCCAACTCCAATGGGTGCCGCAGGAAACTATTCAAACCCACAGATGCCGGATCACGCATGGCCAGCCTATGCTCAGTATCCAAACTCAGCCGCTGTGCAGTACCCAACACAGTACAGTGCCAGTGCATTCCCTTACATTGGCCCATTCTATCCGTACCCACAGGTACCACTGGGATGGCGTGAAGTTGGTTTGGAATGGGACGATGGCTACTGGCAGCTGAACTTCGAAAAGAAGAAAGACGCCTGGTACTGGTTGTTCGCTCCAAAGAACTGGAAATAAGCTTCAGCCGAATGAGCCCCTGGGCTTAACGGTTTGAAACATAAAAACTGAAAAACGTTTCTGTTGGCTTCGGCTGGCAGAAACGTTTTTTCGTTGGGTGACGTGAATCAGAAAATGGCCATCGGACCACGCCAGCGTCTTGTCTTAGGAATAGTCCCGAAATAACTTCCGTAGGGCCGGTTCCCACCGGCCGACACCGCGAACAAGTGGCCGGTAGGAACCGGCCCTACATTGGACGCAGATCGGGAAGTTAATTCGAGACAGTTCCTTAGTGGCGGAGCGACGAAATGTGAACTTGCCACATGTCGCCGCTCTGCGGCTTTCCGTCGTTATATTCGCCTAACATTGGGGTGAAACCTGAGGTTGACACATGCCGTCGCTCCGCGACTCTCCCCGCCGCCCGCTCCCCTATCGCGTACCGCTCTGCGCCATCGCTCCTCTGCGTTCCCTAATGAATCCTCGAACGCTTCTGCTGCAGAATCTTGCTCGCTTTGCCAAGACGGCTTTTCAGCTTTTCCAGCTCTTCATCAGGTTCGGGCGGAATCACGGCGATCTTTTCTTCAATCGCAAATGATGTGACTTCGGGAACAACCACTTCGCCGGTCAGCAGCGCCGTAATCAGGCTTTGAGTACACGCGACAGATGCGTTGGATTCCACCAGTAACTGTTCCAGGTCTTCGTCTTCAATCCCAGGTGGCAACGATGTCACGCACGCTGGACAGCCAGCCGCACACGGGCAGTCGTCGATGATTGTTTTTGCCAGCTTCAACGCTTCAGCAAACACTTCGAAGATCTTTTCTGCATAGCCGACGCCGCCTTCGATGGTGTCGAACAAATACAAAGCGCTCTTCCATTCGCCGACAGCTACTTCCGTCAGCGATACGTCGGTTTCGATATTCTGTTCGTCGCACAAACACAAACTGGGAGCCGTCCGTTTCAGAATATAGGCCAGCCCGTACAACGATGCTCCGATATGTCGCTTGTCGTTGGCCTCCAGAGTTTCACGCCACGCCACCGGTGGATACAACGCAAAGCCGGCGGTGTCGTAAATGAACGGATCCAGCGTGATCGGACCATAGCCAATGTTTTCCAACGTGCGTTCGCGAATCTTCTTGTACAACTTGGGCTGACGATTAACGTTGATATAACCGAAATCCAGCTTCGCCCCGGTTGAGCGTGAAGCCTCGTCAGTCGCTGTCTCGCTATTGGGTGAACTCGTGGCTGATTCAGCAGCCGGTTCACCCAGAGTATACTGTTCCAGCGATTCGGTAATGGTCACTCGGCTTTCCCACACGCATTCGGTGTAGTAGTCCACATCCACGGGATCAACTTTGCAAAGCTTCTTTTCCAGATCCAGATCCATCGACATGTAGCGTACGCCAAGATGCTGATAGATGGCGTCTTTGTAAAGTTCGCCGCGAGCTCCAATCGGATCAATCTCGCCGATCACTTCGGTGCCGCAATAGATGTCGATGTTGTAATCCGTCATGCCTCGCAGATTCACGCCCTTGGCCGGATAGTCTCGCTTAGCGTACCGGTAATTTCCGTGATATTCTTTCAGCGTGCCGTCGTCTTTCAGCACTTCCAACGCAGCACTGTAAGCGGGTTCCGGAAACGCAGGCTCGGCGTCGCGCAGCGGGTGTTCGTGAGCTGCACACGGAAGATGCTGCAGCAAAATGTACGGGTTGTCTGCGTTCAGCCACGCTTGTTCAATGGGTGCTCGCTGCAAAAATTCCGGGTGATTCACAAAGTACTGATCAATCGGCGTATCGCGAGCCGTGTACACAATTAATGCTCTGGAACCGCGCCGGCCCACTCGCCCTGCCTGCTGCCAGAAGCTGGACATTGAACCCGGATGTCCGCTAAGAATACAAAGGTCCAGATCGCCAATGTCGATGCCCAGTTCCAGAGCATTCGTGCTGACAATTGTGGTCACTTTACCTTCCGCCAGATCGCGTTCCAGCTGCCGTCGTTCGTTGGGCAACAATCCGCCTCGATACGGCTTCACCTTTTTCTTCAGTTCCGGGCGACCATCCGTGACGGCTCGCACCAGGCGTTCCACCTGCTGGCGAGACCGGCAAAAGCAGATTGTGCGAACGCCTTGTTTTGTGGCTTCTCGAATCAGCGGAATGCTGATGGAATTCGGCCCCTTGCGATACATGGCGTGGCCGTGACTTTGCACGACCGGCGGATTCACCAGATACAAATCGCGTTGTGGGCGAGGCGCACCGTCGCGAGTAATCGTATGAAACGGTCGGTTGAACAACGCTTCCACATGTTCTGACGGATTTCCAATAGTGGCGGACGAACACACAAACGTCGGTCGACTGCCGTGCATCTCACACGCTCGAACCAGTCGCCGCATCACGTTGGCCACGTGAGAACCAAAAGCCCCTCGATAGGTGTGAACTTCATCAACCACGATGTACTTCAGGCGAGACAGAAAGGTTCTCCAGCGGCGACTGTGGTTGGGCAGAATTCCGGAATGCAGCATGTCCGGATTGGTGATCATAAAATCCGCCTGAGCCTGAATTCGATTCCGTTCTTCTCGCGGAGTGTCGCCGTCAAATGTGCCCAAACGCATGTCCGCACCGGCGGCCTGCAACAGGCGTCCCAACGTGCTTTCCTGATCGCGCGACAAGGCCTTGGTGGGATACAACAACGCGACGCTAAAGGGGGAATCCGACGTGACATAGTCGTGCAGGATGGGCAGCAGAAACGACAACGTCTTGCCGCTGGCCGTCTTGGAAACCAGAACGGTATCCTGCCCGCGGCGAATCGATTCAAACGCTTCTGCCTGATGACTGTAAAGCTTGTTCAGCCCGCTGGATTTTAGCGCAGCAACAAGAGAAGGATCCAACGCTTCAGGAAACTGTTCGAAGTCTCCTGTAGTGGCTTCCATGATTGTGTGTGAAGAAATCTGAGCCGCAAAGCGGCCTTCCAGATACTCAACAAAAGCTTCCATACCCATGGAATTTGGCTCCGACGTGATAGCAATACCCGCGCAAGTTTTACGCCGCACACCCCCGATTTGCCAGCAACTGGCTTTGAATTACAGCCCAACCAATTCCGTAGCCCGTTTACCCCACTTGCTCCAGACTACCTCCGCTGCTCCCTCGGGCCGAACATCGCAAAACCCAAAACCCGCTGGAGCTTCCCCCCTGCAGTCGCTAACCTGCCCACAACACGTCGTCAGAACCCGTTTCTGCGACACCTTGTCAGAGAATCACTATGTTGGACGGCCCTAGCGATGATTGAATTCCTGATCCGCCGCGATGATGGGCAATGGTTCGACTTCCACTACGACCAGATTCCCGAAATGCTGCATCCGTCAACCTTCGACTTCTCGGTTGTGGACGGGTGGGGCACGCATCGCATCCGCATCGGTGACACCGATATCTCGTTCTCGGACGAAGACCCCGGATTTCAGGTTTGCTTCGAGGGCGATGGCATTGACGAGGCTACTGCCGCTAAAATTGTCGCTGAGGTTGCTGCCAATATCACATCGGTCACGGGCCAATCGCATCGCATTGTGCCCCTGTAGCGTCCCGGGCCGTACAACATGGTTTTTACGCTAGGCCTTCGGCACACCTTCGTTGTTTGGCAACGCTCGCTGGCCTTGGTACAACCTCTCGTAGTTCGGACATCGCTCGCTTCGTTCAGGGCGGTGTCGTAAAAACCTTCCGTTGTCGGGACGAGACCAATGGACTTTCAGCCGTCTCTCGAATCCGGCATGAAACATCGCGTTTACTGGATCACTAAGCGGATCACGCAGGGACAATTCGCGACTCCCGAACGTGCTGCTGTTCTCCGCGATCAGGGCGTGACTCATGTGCTAAACGTCGGCGAGGGTGGCAGCATCATTGACGCATCGGACTTCGGTTTCGCTGGCATCGTCGACATTCCAATTATCGACCTGCAATTGATCCCGACGGAGGCGGCGCTGCGTGCAATGGATGCGCTCCACGATATGTTGACCGATCCAAACAGCGTCGCATTCATCCACTGCATTGCAGGACAGAATCGCTCACCAACGATACTCTGGCTATATTTCGTTGCTTGCGGGGTGCCGCCCGACGAGGCTCGCAACTTGATCGCTGCTCGTTCACCAGACGCCGTCCCCGGTCATGGCCGTCTAATTGATGCCGCGCTGGTCGCGAACGCAAAATCCCATGGAATATCTAACTACCTTCCGCTTGCAGATCAATCCGTGTTGGAACCCGCCTACTAGCGCATCGCCCGACAACATGGTTTTTCGTATTAGGCTTAGATCGTCAAGCTTGAATATGTTTTTTTGTTGAGATACTTCTCACATGAGTCGGTCAGGTGGTCATGCAGACTGGCGATGTTCGTAGGTCCGGCTCTTGCTTGAGGCAGAGCGAGCAGACTTCCTGGCCATGTGCGGATGACTGAAACCTGTTTCAGATTTCGACACAACCGAATTCTGATTCTCCGACTATGAGTCTGTACACTAGGCCTTCGGCACAACTTCCCTGGTTGGCCACGCGGGCTGGCATTGGTACAATCTGTATTAGTTCAGACATCGCTCGCTTCGTTCAGGGCGGTGTCGTAAAAACCTTCCGTTGTCGGTGCGCAGATTCAATGATCCGCTGGGAATACAAGACTATCGAGCTTACCGTTAATCAAGGGTGGGGTGGCTCCAAGGGGACTATGGACACCTCCCAGGTTGATCGTCAGCTTAATAGCTACGGCGCCGACGGATGGGAGCTCGTCGCAGCTTTTGATACCGAACATACTGCTGGAACCAGTGCGGTCTTCTGTATCCTAAAACGCCCGAAGCAAGACTGAGCGCAGCGACCGACAACATGGTTTCTAAGTAGGCTGTCATGGTAAACGAGAACAACCCGTACCAGGTCCCATCGAACGGGCTGACGCACGATGCCACAACACAAGTTCCAAAATCGCTAAAACCCGCCCGGGTCTTCACTTACTCTTACTGCACCAGTCTCGCTGTTGCTCTCATTGTGGTTGTGATTTGGCTGATGGTGTTATTCAGTAACACGTCCATACCCCCAGCCCAGCGAAGAACCAGTCCGCCTGGCGTCGTGGAGTTGATTTTCTTGTTTGCGACCACTCTGCCGAGTGTCTTGACGTGCCTGTGCTTTAGTCTTTGCTACTGCGCCATGGTTCAAGTGCATGAGGAACGAAAAATGTGGCCTGCGGTATTGTTCGGTACGCTGTCGGGATTGATTTTCAACGCGATGACGGCAATTAGCGTCATCGAGCACTTCTTTGATTGGTAGGTCGCAGCCAAACCATCGCGAACGCCGCAGAAATCGGGATAGGGGCCCGGGTTTCTCCGGTTCCCCTGCCACACCACCTGACATACGGGCCCGCTTGCGACTGGTTTCGTGAGTTCTCGCCAGATGTCGATCGACGCCCAGTCGTTGTAGCTGCCGGACGCGAGTGCGTGGTAGACGCCACTGCTTCCACAAGTACATGCAAACGCGGCGGCGAATTCAGCCGTCCAGCGACGACCAGATATTCGTCCGACAGTCCAGTGCGAAGTAACCCATCCATCCGCGAAGATAACGACTCAGCTCAGCCACCATCCGTTCGAGAGACACGCCGCGACTGCGGCACGCTGCAGTCCTGAATGCTCTGGTTAATGTCGTTTTGGGCGAGGGCTTCGGGGGATTAACATCCACGGCATAGCGCCGCCGTCACTCCGGGCCTGAATTGCATCGCAATGACATTCGCCGCTGGAAATTCCTTGCGAAACCACGACCCTTATTATCGCCTGGTGGAAAGACCCGGCAAGCCCACGACGCAATGCCGTGGGGGATACGCATGACGTAGAAGCACAGATTTTCCGCGCTGCCTCTCGCTGGAAACGACTAAAGTTCTTTGATGCGAATGTTCTTCCAGGCGACATCAAAAGGCCCGGTGCCCTTCTTGATTCCGTGTACCTGCAGGCCGATTTTTCCTTTGGGATGAGTCTTGTAGATGCCTTCGTGAGTCAGGTCTTCAACCTTCTGCCCGTTGATCCACGTCTGGATTCGCGGACCTTGCGCCACAATCCGGTATGTGTTCCACTCGCCGTTCTTCATGTGCTTGTGCGAATGGCTGTTGTCCTTCGGGGCTTCTGAAAGCCAGCCAAGACCGGTTGCTTCGCCGTAGACATAACCGGCCTGTCCTGGGCTGGCTTCGATTTCGACCTGAGGACCGAAGAATCGGCCGACGTCTTTACCGTCTTCTGCCGTTTTTTCGCGCGAACGAATTTGAACTCCGGAATTCAGTGAATCGTGAACCTTCACTTCGAATTCCAGTTCAAAATTGCCGTATTCCTTGCCCGACGCAAGGAACGTATTTTGGCTGCCTTCCACGGTTTTTCCATAGATGGTGCCATCCTTGACTTCGTACTCCGCTACTCCCAACGCTGCTCGCTTCCAGCCATGCAACGTTTTCCCATCAAACAGGTTCACCCAACCATCCTGAGCGAAAACAGGAGTCGCACAGAACAGCGTACACAGAGACAGGACAGCAAAGAATTGTTTCTTCATCGTTCAGGAATTCCAATTTTAGAGACTAGCAAGGGTTTCGCTCTTCACGCCAATGGCGCGGCATGCGAGAGGACGTGGAAAGTTTTAATCGCCGAGGTGTTCCGTTGTTGATACAAGAATCATGGTCGCACTGTGTGATCATCATTTCGAGTAAGACTTAAACACCCGGAACGATCGTAGCCATGCAGCAATCGAAGGCAGGTCAAAGCGGGACGAGAGTACGGCAGGAATGATAGCATGGCAAGACTATCGGTGAATTTCAACACACCCCGCTGATTGAACATCCGCCGGGTGCATCCGCCAACCGTAAACGAAGCGAGGTGTAACAAGGGCTTCGCCCTTGACCCGGTGGCGTGGTTGGCTGGAAGACATGGGACGTTCGAATCGCCGAGCCGCTCCGTTGTCGCTACGACCAACATGCGCGCACCGTGCGCGCATCATTTTCAGTAAGACTCCAACAAGGGCATCGCCCAACGCCGTGAAGGGTTTTGCAAAGGAAAAACACTGATTGACATGGAGAAGA
>CALFSX010000179.1 GCA_937916515.1 uncultured Planctomycetaceae bacterium
CCATTTCATCAATGATATCCAGGGGGAAACGGGTATCCGGACACGCTGCTAGCCCAGCCTGAAAGGCTGGGCTGGCACTGAAGAAACGTCGCAGAGGGCTAAAAGCCCGGCCATTTGTAGCTCAAACGGAATTTTAGACACGGCCTGTTACGCCAAACTGCCGGGCCCTTGGCCCTCTCCTCGATGCCTTAACCACTAACCCAGCCTTTCAGGCTGGGCGTCGCACGGCGTAGTGCCCCCGCCACATCACTCGCGTCCCAACCGTCTTTCCCGCGCAGGCGGGAACCCAGTCACTTCGATGCCTGTGGATTCCCGCTTGCGCGGGAATGACGAAAGTGACAATTGTTTTCAAATGTTTCACATTCTGGAAACGTGCTTTGCGATTTTTAGCCCACCACCATGCCAGCAATGCAGGCCGTCATGCAGCAGGCCAAAGTGCCGCCCAACATTGCTCGAAAGCCCAGTCGAGCAAGGTCCGGACGACGTTCCGGGCAAAGACCGCCAATTCCGCCGACCTGAATGCCGATTGATGCAAAGCTGGAAAATCCAGAAAGTGCGTAGGTCATGATGATGCTGGAACGTTCAGAAATTCCAGCCACCGCATCAGCGCCAATCATGCCTCGCATGCGATCATAGGCCACAAGTTCGTTGGCAAACATTTTCCAACCAAGCAGTTCGCCCGCTTGAAAGCAGTCTTTCCATTCAATGCCCATCAGCCAGGCGATGGGCGAAAACAGATAGCCGCAGATCAACGAAAACGTGATCCCTTTAGTCGCCTCCATTCCCAGAACGCTGTTCATGATCCACAGTGTGGAACTGCTTAGCAGAAAGTCGGCCAGGGCAATGAGAGCCATAAATGCGATCAGCATGGCGGCCACGTTAAGAGCAAGCTTTAAGCCTTCTGATGCTCCATGAGTGGCCGCTTCAATTACGTTGGTACATTCGCTGGGCACATCAGCAACCGCACTTCCGGCTGTAACCGGTGTTTGAGTTTCCGGCATAATAATCTTGGCAATCAGCAGACCGGCGGGCGCTGAAATGACCGATGCGGTCATCAGATGTCCGGCGTTAATGCCCCATCCGATGTACAACGCCATCACTCCACCAGCGACCGTCGCAAAGCCGCCGGTCATGATGGCCATCAATTCAGAATTTGTCATTTTGGCGATATACGGACGCACCACAAAGGGAGCTTCTGTTTGTCCGACAAAGATATTGGCTGCGGCAGAAAGACTTTCCGCACCGGATGTTTTTAAAGAATGCTGCAGCACCCTGGCCAGTATTCGCACCACAAACTGCATGATCCCCAGATGATACAGCACGGCCATCAACGAAGAGAAAAAGATGATTGTCGGAAGCACGCGAAAGGCAAAATAGAAATCAGTGAACTTGTCGCTGAAGACCAGTTTGCAACCTTCGTCCACAAATCCCAGAGTTGTCTCAAACGCGCCACCGAGCCATTGAAAGACGGCTTTCCCTTTGTCTGTGCCAAGAATCAAGCCGACCAGCGATAGTTGCAAAGCCAGTCCACCAATGACAACTCGCCAGGGAAAACGCCCTTTATGACTGCTCATCAGCCACGCCAGAAAAATCATCACAAACAAACCGCTGGCCGCGACAAGGCGATGAAAATTCACATCGGTCGGCGAATTCATGAGTTGCTTCCTGAAGTTTGCCAACATGCGGCTGTGGCGAGCTGACGTTTATGTCGGGGGTGGAACAATTGCATCACACTTTGGTTATGCAACAGCACGCCGTCATCATCCCGTCGACGCTTGATGCAGTCGGGACCAACAGTGCTGTTACACGGCTGGCTACTGCTTTTTCAGAGTCATTAAATAATCAACCACGTCAGTAATTTCCTGAACCGTCATCAGCTTTTGCAGGTCTGCAGGCATCAGCGAAATTTTCTGTTTCACTTTTTCGTCAACGTCAGCTTTGGAAAATGTTCTGACAATGGCGTCGTCGCCTTTGATGCTGATGGAATCATCTGTCTCGCTGGTGATGAGTCCATTGACCGTCGTCCCGGAAGTCAGCACAAGACTGTACGCTTCATAGTTGTGACTGATGCCCGCACTGGGGTAAAGAATTGATTCAAACATCGCCTGCCGACTTAGCTTGCTGCCAATTTCTGATAGGTCAGGTCCAATCTCACGACCGATTTTGTTGATGACATGACATTTCTGGCACGTTCCGGTGGTGTTGAAAATCAGCCGCCCGTTGGCTGCGTCTCCTGTCATTTCCAACAAAGCAGACATCGTCGGCAACGGCTTGCCTTCTTTTCCTGGCGGAAGCGGAAACAACCGCTGTGCCAGTTCTCGCGTGCTTCTGGAAGATGCCGCGTGCAATGCCGCTGCGGCTGTCGGGTTAAGTTCGGAATTCAGTTTTCCCGCTTCAATCAGCTTTCCAAGTTCGCTGGCGGCATACTGAACTTTCGAGGCGGCTCGAATGCATTCTCGTCTTACATCCAAAGCGACTGAATCGTCCCCCAGCACGCCCACCAGAATTCCGGCAATGGAACTTTCCAGCGAATTGCCCAGCACCTCGGCAGTGGCGATTGCAGGGTTTATTTCGTCGGTTCGTAACGCACTTGAAAGGAGTTTCCACTGTTTGTTGCGAAGCAGAGACCGAATTGCTTCGACGCCGATTTGTTCTGCCGGATGAGTTTGAGCCATCGTCAGCAGTTCTGAATATCGATCCTGCAGCTGAAAGCGTTCCACCAATTGAATAAACTGAGAGGTGCCCTGCAATTCGATTAACGCCTTATCCAAAGCGGCTTTCGCGTCGGCGTTGTTGGCAAAGTCAGAACTTTCCAGCCGTTGCAAAGCTTCTGCGGTGGCAACCGCTTTTGTTTCACCAGAAGAACTGGCTAACGTTTCTTTCTTCAACAGGCGACTCACTTCAGTGGCTACAGAACGCCTGGGCTGAAAATCGAGTGCTCGAAAATACGCCAGCATGTGAGGCAGGTTAGAATCAGATTTGTCCGCGACAGCAAACCGAATGATCTGGTCGACAATGGCTTCAGCTGACTTGCTGCCGCGACTTCTCCAGATCACGCTGGCTGCGGCTTCATCGCTGGAGCCGGCCTCGATTTGTTGGGAATAGGCGGCCAGGCATTCGTCCCAGCTTCCATCAGCGGCAATGCCCAGTGCTTCCAGGTACCAACGGTCGTGAGAAGGTAGTTGAGTTGCCAGCTTAGCCCACAGTTTGGGTTTCTCAGCAGAATTCAAATGACGCAAAGTGATCGCGCATTCGCGTCGAACCTGCGGCGAAGCATCTGTGGCCAGCGTTTCAACCGTTGCTGCAACATCGACGTTCATGCGACGAGCGAGGCGTAATCCGGTGATGCGAATATCGCCGTTCTTGTCCGCAACTGCAGCTTTAATGTACCTGCTGGCTTGTCCATCAATCTGCCCGAGCAACCAGAGTGCTCGCGCCTTGAAGCGTGGGTTGGTGCTGGTTTCAAACAGCTTCAGCAATGCTGCTTCTGCCGCTGCACCGGACGACTTCAGTTTTTGAAACGCCAGATAGCGAGTTGCAACGTTGGGACTTTGCAGACCGATGATTGCCCCTTCAATCGTTTCCAGGTTGGGCGAGGCTGTGCCGTACTTTGAACCTGCGGGAGCAACTCGGAAAATTCGTCCGCGTCCGATGTCGCCCTGACGGTGACCACCAACTCCCGGATCGTACCAGTCAGCAATGATCAACGATCCATCCGGAGCCACGCAAACGTCTGACGGTCGAAACCATTGATCGTTGGTGCCATCCAGCACGTTGTTGATTTGTGCTGTGTAGCCGGCCTGCGAATCGCTGACAGCATAGCTTCTAACGGTATTCGGCCCAGCGTCGCAGTGAATCAGCTGGTTGCGAAAACGCTGAGGAAGCAGGCCGCCTTCGTAGCAGATAATTCCCGTTGGCGAACCAGCTCCCGTTTGCAGCATGTTCGGCACAACTCCCGGATCATTCAGATGCCAGTGGCGTTCTGGAATTTCTGTCTCCCAGCCAGTGCGAGGTTCTCGCCAGCCCGCTCCTGTGAATTCGTCTTTGTAGCCGTAGTTGCCGTATTCCATCACAAAGTTTATGCGAACACCGCGATTGCCGTCGTCGTCGTTGTCAGACTGCCAGACCGTTCCAAAGCTGTCGACGCACAGTTCCCAGTTATTGCGGAAGTTCCAGCCGAACGTGTCCACTTTCGAACCATCCAGTTCGCAGCGAAACGCCATGCCTTCCTGATATGGTTTGCGGTTGGCGATGACTTCGTTGCCCGCGATATCCACAATCAACTTGCCATTTGCGTCGTGCAGTTCGTTGCCCGCGTTCCCGAAGTTGAAGTACAAGCGACCATCCGGACCAAACGTAAAGCTATGAATGCCATGGTCGTGCTGAGTTCCCTGAATGCCTGTGAACAGCACTTCTTTTCGGTCAGCCTTCAGGTCGGAATTGTCATCGTAGAAGCTGAAAACGCTGTCGCCTGCAGAAACGATTACTCGGTTTCCCAACACGCAAACGCCGTGAGCTGAATCGATATCGCGTCCCTGATAAAACGTGGTGTCTTTGTCCAGAATGCCATCGCCGTTAGTGTCTTCCAGCACAGCAATTCGGTCGCCGGCTTCGCGAGCGGGATTTGTTTTGTTGGCGAAGTGGCGATAATTCACGACTTCACACACCCAGACTCGACCAAGATGATCGACGTCGATGTTGGACGGACTCAGCAACATCGGCTCCGCAGCCATCAGTTGCACTTCCAGACCATCTGCCACCGTCAAGCCTGCCACGGCGTTATCTGGCGTTCGTTCGTTTGCAGTTTGAGCGACCGCTGTTGTTGGAACGAAGGTGCCTTGAAACAACATCGCTACGAAAATGACGGCAAAGGCATCAAAGACAACGCCAAAGGAAGCTTTTCTAAACACGGCACACGGATCCGTTTTAAAGTCTTACTCAAAAATGATGCGCGCACGGTGCGCGCATGTTGTTCGTAGCGGCAACGGAGCGACTCGGCGATTCCAGCGTCCCACGTCTTCCCGCCAACCACGCCACTGGGGCAAGGGCGAAGCCCTTGTTAAAGTCTTACTCAAAATGATGCGCGCACGGTGCGCGCATGTTGTTTGTAGCGACAACGGAGCGACTCGGCGATTCCAGCGTCCCACGTCTTCCCGCCAACCACGCCAC
>CALFSX010000180.1 GCA_937916515.1 uncultured Planctomycetaceae bacterium
AAAACGCAATTCAGATGCCACTTAGACTTTTTCAAATTGTCAAAGAACAATCCGCTGGTCAAAAACTCTTGGGTTCCTGACCGGCGGGCGAGTAGTGTATCGGCAGAGGGCTTGCCCGTCAATAGTCCGATTCCAATCTCTTTCATTATTATTTAGATCGGCGTTTTCGTCCTCTGAACGGTTTTGGGCCACGATTTGACCGTCGTAATTCGTCGGTGATTGGCGTTTGGTGATTTGTCGTTGAGGGAGCTGAGCTTTCGTGGTGCTGTTGCGGCCGTTTCTTTCCACCAAGTGTCTACTGTTTCCTCAGCGGTTGAGTGTCAACCGTGTATGCGGTGTCGCGCTGCGTGTTAGTGGCTTAGTGGATCTGCATTGTTTGTGGCCGGAGCTAAATGGTTTCGGGGTTGGCAGTGAGTCAAGTGCCCATACCTCATGTTATTTCACCGGCAGGCCAGTCGTTGGATTTTCCGAAGTTCACAGTATTTGATTGCAGCTTGGTTCATTTTGGGTTCGCGAAGTTACCCCAGTCGTTTGGGTAGCCGTCCCTTTGTCCTGGTGTTTATGCAATCTGTTGCATGGCATCAGCCAAGCGAGTGATGTGACAAGACGCATGAAGGCTATCTTTATTCAGGGATCGTTCAGCCGCGGGAACACCGTCGAGGTTGGTTGTGTGTTGCACAGGAACTGCCTGTGGCGAGGCCGCGATCGTTGCAGTTGCGATGGTGCGAGCATGGCAATGGAAATTGTTCACGGCAATAGCGTCTGTTTGAAGCTCATTTGCGCCGAATGTGTCTGGCTGCATCGTAGTTCGATTCTTGATTGACCAGCGTTGCGTCACGTTGTTTTCCCGTTTGTTGGTTGTGAAGTGTGTTTCTTCAGGGTGGTGGTTCGGCTGTCCCTGTGGCGGTGTTTTCGCTAGGGTTCGGCTGTTTACTTTCCGATCTGACTCTGACACTACCGACTGCGACGATGTTTTTGGGGCAAATAATCCGAGCGTGGATCGGCGGAATGCAAAAACGCCGTCAGCTCAGGCATTTCGTCAGCACAATTCCGTGTGAGATTCTGGATCAACGCTGCCTGTTGACGATTGTCAGCCTGACGGCCACGGTTGAAGGTGCGGTCAATGGGCAAGATCAGCATATTGAAATTCACTGGCAGATTTCAGGCACATTGGGTGAATCGAAATATGAGGTCTGGCTTGATCAGGTGCTGTCCGCCAAGGCACGAAATTCCAAGGTCTATCATCGTTTGGACGTCACTGGCAGCACGCCGGACAGCACGCTAAACATCACACACCGAATTGATCAGCAACTTGCTGCGGGAACCTATCGAGTTTGGGTTCGTGGAAGCGATGGGGCAAATCTGTCGCAATGGGCCAGTCACACGTTTGAAGTCGATGACGACGGAAATCCAGAGACTCCCATTCAGGAAGTCGCTCCAGAAAGGCCGGAAATAACCGTCATCCGCCAGGGGCAGGGAGCAGCTGGTCAAGCGATCTCAGAAGGCGGCATCGGCTGGACGGGCAACAGCGTGCTTTACGATGTCTGGCTGGGGAAGCAAGATACAGGTGGGACACTGCGTGCTTACGCTCAAATCAAAAACGTACCGCAAAACACGATTGCCTTGCGAGAACTTGCGCTCGCTTCAAGTCGTGTTCGGCGGACAACCTACAGCGATGTCCAGGCCGATAGCGATCTGGCTCAACTGGAATCTGGCGACTATCAGTTCTTTGTTCGAGGAATCAATGGGGCGATCGACGACGCTGGCAGATGGAAAGGTCAAGGTGACTGGAGTCGCGGAGAACGCTTTTCGTTTTACCGGGTTGAGGGAACGGATGCGATTCCCGGCAATCTAAACGTGACTGCTGAAACTCGTTTGACGGTCGAATGGGATCCCGTCGCATACGCAGACGCCTACTTCGTGAGCTTTTGGAAGGGGCCTGATTATTCCAGCAACCCTCCAGTCAACATCAAGGTTAATGGAACCCGGTTTGTTGCCAGTGGTGGTCGTGTCGAAGCTGGCGGACAAACAATTGGCGTCAATCCTGGTGACGAATTCTTTATTCGGGTGCGCGCTATCGGCAGTGAAGGCATGCTGGAAGGTTTGCGAGCGGGAAACTTTGCTTCAGCGACAGTTGCTATACCTGCTTCCGTTTCTGCGTCTGAAATTGGGACTCCCGATATCAAAGGGCCAGCCGCTGAGACCGCGAATTCAATGCCGATCCTGCGTTGGAATCACGCAGTGCATGCAGATTCCTATGACGTTTGGTTTACATCGCTGCAGACTCGCCGGCGCATGTTTCTGGCGAACGGCATTACAGACAACGTCTTGCATCTTCGCCCGCAGGTGCTGCTGCAGATGTCCGATTTGCCGTCCGAACTAACCAGTGAGTTCAAGGCCGACGGCGACCTTGCCGATGGGCGCTATCGCTTCTGGGTGCGTGGCCGAAATTCTGTTGCTTCGGTCGGCGGCACGTGGAGCACGTCGTACGACTTCACGGTCGATTCGACTGGACTGACCAACATCTCGCTGCTGGATGATTCCAACCCGGCAGCTCAGCCGTTGCTGTCTCCCAGGCTCATCGAACGCTATGTCGAAAACAGACAGCAAAACATTTTGATCGCCAATGGACTGGGCGAATCCTTTGGAGCATCTGTTCTTGCTCGCTACATCCCCGATGATTCACAGGGGCTCGTCCGTCCCGTCGTTAACGATTCGGCGACGGGGATCGCTCAATTGCGTTATCCCGATCTTTCGGTCGGCAACAACGTGACAGACATGGCGTTTCTTGACGACGAACATTTGATCGTGCTTAGCAGAGGCTCCAGTGATGTTCGAGTGATCGATCTGGCGAACTGGCAAGTGATCTCCGAATTCGCTTTGATGCCGGGTGCAGGTGGCAGAGCTCCCGATGTGATGGATCTGGAAGTGCTGTCCAACGGGCAAATTATGATCGTATCCAACCGCAGTGATCGCCTGCGGTTGCTGGATGTCGACAGCAATTATCAGCTGACGGAAGTTGACGTTCCGGAATCAACGCCAGATGATCAGGGATTCCAATTGCCCCATGGAAGAGCCGTTCAGCTATCAGCGGTACCTCGCAGCGACGGAACGTATTCCGTGTTTCTGGCGACGCCCACTGTGCAGGGCATTGTGACGGCAATTTACGATCCAACGACACTGAAGTTGACTCCGGCAGTAAATGAGGATGGCACTGAACGGTCTGTCATCAGTCGCAGCACTTTTGCAACTCCCCACCTGGGCGGACGCACGGCTCAAATCGCCACGGGCAGCGGAGCCCTGCAGACGTTCTATCTGTCGACGGACCGAAATGGCTTTCTGACATGGGTTAATGTGGACACGTTAGCGTTTGGTTTTATCGACCTTGTTCAACATATTGATTTCGCGTCTCGCGATCCATTGTCAGAAGATTACAAGAATCCGGACGATGCTCATGTCGACCCAAGTCGAATCATACAAATCGACGCGAATACGATTGTTGTGCTCAATAATCGAGCGTTTAGCGTGATTTTGGGGCTGGAAACAGATGGCGAAAACGCACTTCGGGTGCGAAGCGCGTCAACGTTTGACAACGGCTATGGAGCTGCCGTTTTCTCGCTGCCATCCGGAGCCAAAATCTATTCCTCAGCCGGCAGCGCAAACGGGCCTCAGATTGGCCCAGACAATGTGATTGTCGCAGAACTAAATCTCGACTCATCCTTCAACACGTGGTCGGCTGGAGAGCTGACGGGCTTCGTGTTGGCAGATCCTGTAAAACGCGCCAGCGTTGTCGGCAGCGACAGCATTATACTGGAATTCCACGCGGGACGAACGTCAACCGTGTCTGCGGTTGATACTGAGTTCAACAACACGAAGTCTGCACTACAGCTGTTCACTGCTGAAGGAACGGCCTACGCAGATCGAGGCAGCCCTGCTGCGACTTACTTTGATCCAGCCAGCGGTAAGTTGTTTCTAATAGCTCATCTTGCATTGTCCGGTGGCATCGGCGCAGCGGACGAACATTATCTGGGCGTCGTTGATGTCTCCCTCGCTGATGCCCCGGTGCTGCATTCAGTTTATTTGATGCCGCCTGATTTGAGGTGGTACTTTGTGGAATTCACGGCTGACAGAATTGCCGTTCTGGACCGCCTGGGTTCCGAAGTTGTTACGCTGTCAAACTGGATGTCGCCGGACACTGCGATTCTGCGTACCGTTAACTTCGCAGATCGGCTTCCACGAACCTATGGCGAAATTCATTCGGGCCGCATCCGAACTCTGGCGGACGGCACAAACGTCGTCCTGCACGACACGGCTCCGCATAGAGTCTTTGCCGTGTATGAACCTCAGGAACTCAACTCAGCATCTTCCGTCGCAACCGTGCATACCAATACTGCCGGCCAGTGGATTTATGACGCTCACGTGTTTGACGAAGATTGAGTCATCGCGGTTACGGGGGATGCGAAAGTGCTGATTCTGAACATCCGCACGGGCGTCTTTGAAACGATTCAGCAACTGGACGACTTGGCGAATGCAGACCTTGACCTGTTCGGCGTGCGGGAGACCGCGTTTCGCGATGGAGTACTATCGGTGGCGAGCCCCGGAAACGGAGTGGTGGCAGAATTTCTGATTCAGCCGTATGAAAATGGCGTCGGATTCGATGTCGAATTGACCAGCATCGTCAACGCCCGAATGTTGTTTCCACATTACTAACAGCTTCCGGTCAGTGGGTAATTGAAGCCAATCGAGTGCGGCATTTTCCAAAACCAAACGCACGCGACACTCACCGCAATTGATCAGTATTTCAGATTGATCGAAAAGCGGCCTCCACTTTGACTTCAATCCTCTCAATAAATGACCTGCTGGCCATCTGGAAAATCGCCCTTCCAGCCACACGGAAACCTTCCAGTGCAGTACCAATACGCTTGGCTTGCGAAGAATCCTGGTGGATAGACATCAGAGTACTCAGCCTCGATGCAAGCATGCAATATGTCACAATTAACCGATTGAACAAATGAACGCGGCACGTCGTTTTCCGCTACTACCGCTTTGCATTTTTCTTCCACAAATTCCTCGACAATTGGCTTAAGTTCATCAATCACTGAATTCCATTTTTTAAATCGTTCCTTAGAACGCACCACCAATTGCTCACAATACCGATTGGCAGCCTCATGCAGTAATTCTTCCCAGTCCTGCGATAGGCAGTGCTCCAGGATGCAACCAAGATAGCGGTTTCTGACTCTTTGTGGCCGTTATCTGGCTTCCCAACATTAGTGAACCAAACTGGTTCTTGTAGTTGTGCTAATGTTGCTTTAGTAACTACTTGCATACCCCTTGCTCCAATCCCAGGACAGAAAACTTAATTATCCCGGGTTTCTCTGCGATATGGAACCCGCACGACTTTATCGCTTGGAGTAAGTCCGAGTAAAGCACGCTTAGCCTGGGGGCATGGCACCGGGTTTGTTCAAAACGTTAATTGCTAATTGTCGGTCTTCAGTAATTCTGCCATGGCCCAGCCCAGTGCGTTGCCGACTTCCATATAGGTTTCTGCGTTGTGATTGTAGTGATAGCCCTGCCCGCTGGGAGAAACCGATTTGTCTCGCCAAAACGGCCTGGCGTCAATTGCCTTGACGTTGCCCTGAAACTCGGGGTACATGCCGGTGTCGCCACTGACAGCCAGTTGTGCGTTGGCGATGGTGAGGCCGTGGCCTTTCAGTTCGTTGCCTTCAAACGCAATTGTTGCCAGCACAAATTTTGCTTCAGGCGCGGCGAAATCTTTTCTTAGCGTTTTGATGAAGTGGACAAGGTTCTGTTCGTAGCGGCTGGCGTGCGCCGCGGTCTGATCTTTGTGTCCCTGCCAGAAAACAAATCCCGTGACTTCATAGCCCTGCCCTTTGTAACCGGGATAGTACTTGTCGAGATTCTTCAGCACAGCTTTGGCGTGTGCTGTGTCGGCGTCATACTGTCGACCGGCATACCAGTTGACTGTTTTTTTCGGTTCGCCTTCCACCCATGAATCGGGATTGTCTTTGTAGCCAGCGTATGTTTTGCCATCGAAGGTGTATCGTTCGCTGCCCGGTGGAAGCAGGTCCCAGCCTAGGCTGCGATTGCCAATACAGGCTTTCAGAATCAGCACGGGTTCTTCATGGATGTGCCCCATGATGTGGCCAAAGCCAATCTCAGGCCCGAAGTTGCCGTTCACCTTCAGCCACTGATTTTTCAGATCCGCGAACTCGTCCATGTTGTCGAAAGGCACTCCGCGTTTGTCCATCACGTGTACAAATCTAACGTCCTGCCGTTCCGTCCATGCACCAGCGTCATCAACCAGATGCGGATATTTGTGCTTCTGTTGAATCATGAATTCCAGTGTTCCTGGTTGATCCGCAGGACTGGGACGACCAAAGCCCAGCATGTTGGATTGCCCCAACAGGATAAACACTTTCACAGGTTTGTCCTGAGACGCCGGTTTGCCATCCGGGTCTGGCAGTTCTTGTGCAACAGACGTGGATGCGAATGCCGTCAGCAGAATCAGAAGAGAGTGTTTTTTGAACATGTTGTTTCTTTCAAAGTGTCGAGCGGCACCTGGATATTAAGAACTACATATTCGCGTCCCCAACGTTCGAATACAAACGTCCGAGGGCAATTGGGGCGTTTCTGGTGCGGTCACGGATTGTGGTCGATCGGAGATTGTTGAATATGTTTGGCCGGGGCTCGGCTGGGTGTGGTACCAATTGCAATGTGAAATGTTTGTGAGTCGAGTAAAACTACGGGGCCAGCCACTCCATTGTTGTGTCGCCCGATGTTGGTGTTTGAAATCGAGCTTTTAAATTGCCTTCTCGGCGAAGCAGCAGCCATTCCATGGATTGGATTTTGCACGATATGACGGCAAAGTTTGCCCTGCCGAGTTGCAGTTCGTCACGCTCGGGGATGCGGCCGATGACACTGGCTGGTAGGTTGGATTCAGGCAGGTTACATACGGTTCCAGGAGCATGCGGTGCCAGATAGCCTCTGAGGCTGGATTCTGGTTCACTGTTCCAAAAACGGTCGGCTGTTGTGTCGTTTGTGTGAATGACGGCTTTTCCGCTCAGCTGCAGTTGAACCATGGCAGCGGCGTCGTAAAACAGCCACGAAACCTGTGGCTGGCTTTGAATGCTGGTGATTTTGGCAGACCGAAGATCCGTATGCACGTAGATAGTTTCGTGCTGAACATCGACATGACGCAGCACGACAACTCGCTGTCGGCAGCCGTCCATGTCTGACGTAGCCAACACAGGCAGTCGCCAGCCGGAATCTCGCTGAATCACCGCGGCGGTCAGGTTTTCCCAGCATTGCGTGTGGATAGCAGGCAGCGATGTCAGGTCGCTGAACGAGTGCGAACCGGATGCGGCGGGTTCAATGTTGCTCATGTTTTGTTTCTTGCAAGGGTTTGGCCCTTGCCCCAGTGGCGTGGTGTGCGGGAATATGTGGGGAGTCTGAATCGCCGAGTCGCGACGTTGTCGCTGTGAAAACCGGGACTAACGCCCAAAGGGCTGATGAATTTGGTGCTGTTCAACTAGTCTGTTTGCGAAAGATCCTTGATGGTTTGGATGACCGCGTGAAGTTCGGCGACTTGTCGTCCGGGCAAGCGACCTTCAAGATCGCAGGCGGCTAAAAGTCTTAGTTCTTCGTTGTCTTCGTGTTGGTCAAGTCGTCTGCGAGCACGCGCGCCAATGGTGCCGTCTGCGATGCGATGTTGGGTGGGCAGATTTTCGACCAGCCACAAAGTTCGTTCTGAAACAATGTCCTGAATCGCCGTGCTGGTCGCTCGAACGGCATCCTGAGGATCGATGCCGTAGCCAACGTCGTGCAGCAACGCGGCGATGATGAAATCTTCATCCCACGGTCGAGCATCGTTGGCCAGGTGAAAAACCTGCAGGCTATGGTAAAGCAGATCGCCTTCGGGGTGTTCGCGTCGATTTAAGCGAACTTTGTCCATGGGAGCCAGCAGAGCATAATACTGATCGAAGCGGCTTTCCATGGGCTCGACGTTTTCGGAGTCTGCACTTGATGGCGTGCCAACCGTGGCCGCTGATGTCGCTTCAATCTGTTGCAGCGACAGGCGGATTTCCAGATCTGTGGGCAGAAATTCTGTGTCGAGATAGCTGCTTGTGATTTTGCGAGCAGCTCTCCAACGTGCGGTTGTGAAGTTCGTTTCTCTGCGAGAATGCAGCAGTTGAGCGGCTTCGAAGCAGATTTTTCGTCGCAGTTTTTCGTGATCCATGATGTCGGCCTGTCGAAATGTATCGGCCGCGAAATTATTGCACAAATTGGAATTCGGGCAGCATGACCAGCAGCCACAGTAGATCCTGAACAGATTCAACGGTGGGTTGTTGGCCCAGTACCGATTCAGCCAGACGCCGTTCTGCCGGCGATGGTTCGCGGCAAACTGCTTCAAGAAAAACGTTTTCGATAAATTGTACGGGGCTGCTGGCTTCCGGCAATCGCCTGGCAGCTCCCGCCGCCAGCATGTTGTCCAGAATTTCGCCGTTGGCTAAATCGATTGCTTGCAGAGTCGACACGGAATCCGGGCGAGTCGTCACAATTTGTTCTCGATTGGGACGCCCCAGAGATCTCATTAAAAGGTCGCTTTTCAACAAGGCGGCTCGCGCATTTCTGGCGGACGTATTGGTGGCCGCCGTTAGTTCCGCAACGATTTTACTTTCTGCGTTGGGGCCAAGAAATGCTTGAGGGCTGACGGCAACAGCGTTAGACCATGCAACACTGTCCAGCTTTCCGGGTTTGGGGATTTGCTGGCTGATTTGCCAGGTGCCATCCGTTGCGATGCGGGTCTGCTGCTGATCTTTGTCGGTGATGACAAGTTCGGCATACAGCCCTGCGGGGTTCGGCCCTGCTCCTGCATTTCCACCATCGACGAAGATTTCGTTGGTTCCGAATTTGAGGTGTTTGGCGACGTTCAGTGATTCGATGGTTTCCCAGTTGTCGTCCGTTTTGACCTTCTTGCCATTCACGTAAACCGTGTAATCGTTGTCACAGGTAATCACCAGAATCGCCTTCGATGGAGCATCGGTAAGTTCAAACGATTTTCTGAATGCGACGCGTTCGCCTGCGGGAGCGGCGGAGATATTTTCGTAGGCCCAGATCCATTGTCCGCTTCTGGTGGCAGTGGCGTAGGCTTCGCCGTAATAAACCTGTGCGGGAATCGGTGCCTGAATGGCTTTGGGCGCGTTGGCTGTCAGCATCCAGACGGAATCCATGAACTGTTCCGCGGTCAGATGTCGAGCAATGGGGCCTCGAAAAACGAATTCATTGGCCGTTGCAGAATCCTGAGCCGGAGCGCTCTGGCTTTGATAAGCGTTGGACGTAGCGATCAGTCGCAGTATGGCTTTCAGGTCGTAGTTGTGTTCAACTAGATAATTGGCCAGATAGTCAATCAGATCTGCATTCCATGGTTCTGTGTGCATGGCGTCAACCGGGTGGACGATGCCATGGCCCATCATTCTGTGCCAGAGTCTGTTTACGATTGTTCGTGAAAATCGACCGTTCTTTGGTGACGTCATCACTGTGGCCAGCTGTTTCAGGCGTTGGGGCTGTTCAGCGGCGGCGTCAACTTCTCCGACTTCAGGAAAGATCCAGCGCGCTGTCGCCGTTCGTCCCACAGGTTTGTCGCAGCGGTGAATTTCGAGTTCTCTATTCGAATAGATGGCGGCCAGTCCGTACGCTTCGTCCAGTGTCCAGCGGTCGATAAAGCTGTCATGACATGAAGCGCACTTCATGTTGATGCCGAGAAACACCTGTGACACATTTTGAGCGAACTGGATTTCAACCACCTGGCTGGCGTTAACGCTGCCGCGCCACTTGATGCCGTTGATGAAGCCTTCTGATTCCGGCGTTGGCGAAATCAGCTCGCGCACAAACTGGTCGTAAGGTTTGTTGGCCAGCAGAGATTCGTAAAGCCAGTTGGTGATCTGTTTGCGTCCGCCGTCGATGAATCCGGTGCCAGCGTAGTCGTTTCGCAGCAAGTCGTTCCAGAAGGTCAGCCAATGCTCAGCGAAGTCGTGTTTGCGTTCGTCACCAAGCAGTTGGTCGATCAACTGCGATCTTTTGTCCGCGGCTGTCTGTGCATAAAACGTCGCCTGTTGCTCGCGTTCCGGCGGAAGTCCAATCAGATCGGAGTAAGCTCTGCGAATAAACGTGGCATCGTCGACTTTGGCGGGTGCCGTGATCTGGTGTTCGCGATAGTAGGCCTTCAGAATTCGGTCAATGGGGTTTTGGCCATTGAAGTCTGCGGCGGGTAAGGTGACTTCGCGAGGTAGTAGTGGAGGTTCGTAGCCGGTGGCGGCAAAGCGATAGCCGGGTTCCCAGGAGAGGCCGGTGGCGACCCATTTCTTCAATGTCGCGATTTCGTCCGGTGACAGGCGAGGTTTCCCTTTTGGCGGCATTTGATCGTCAGTGTCGGTGCTTTCGACCAGCTGGATCAGTCGTGAGATTTCGCCTTCATCGCTGTCGGCGTAGCCGGATTCCTGCAATTTTCGTTGTGTATTAAACGAAAAGCCGCCTTCTGATTTTTCGCCGGTGTGGCATTCAGCGCAGTGGGCTTTCAGGACGGGGACTACATCGTGGGCGAAGTCGATGTCCTGAGCGGCAACAAGGGATGAAACGCCCAGTGTGGTCATTAGAAAAAAAATTGTTCGAAGCATGGCGGGGTCACAGCAAGTGAAGTCTTGAAGAGGCATTGCTTCTATTGTCGCCTTCGGTGTGAAAGGTGCAAGTTAGCGAGGCACCTGGCGCCATATTTACATTGTCGACGGTCGTTTTAGTTGAGACGTGGGCGGAGTTTATGTCGGCTGCACTTTATCAACACATCGGTCCGGGAAAATACGTGGTCATAGATTTGCTAGAATCGGTGTGGCCAGCAAAACCGGAATTCTGGCGTCTTAGTCGATCGCTCATGGGCGTTTGCCGGAATGAATTTACGGGGGAAATTGCTTGCTGAAAAGGGCTGACGTGCGAAGGCGACAACTTCAACACCACTGCGTTTTGTCCACGAGTGAATCGATTTTGCGTCGGCCTACGGGAGCGGGTTTCCCATATTGTTGATGCGATCTGGAAGCTGTTGTTGTCCGTTGGAAACATTCGCGTCTGTTGTGATTCGCATTTTCCATAAACGCTCGTTCAACCTTTGATTGCCGATCTATGCTTTTCGATGTCACGATGAGCGTCCGCACGAAGATTGGCGACAGATGCACATTTGAATTTGGTGTGTTGTTGTCTGAATGTCTGTTGTGTGATGCGTTCTTCGGGGTCATGGGGCACAGAAATTTGCTGTAGGCTGGTTTCCGAATTGATGCGACATCGTTCGGCTGTTTGGCTGCCAAGGGAAGCAACGACATGGTCGATTTTTCGCAGAGCAAAAATAGCAGGCAAAGCGTGGCATGTCGGCGACGGGCGCCCAGAGTGCCGATGCCCGTGGAAGTTGAACTGTTAATCAGCGAGCGGAAGGTTTCTGCCGTAATTCGTGACGTGTCTTTTGATGAAGAATCAGGAGCTGCGTTTTTTGGCATTGGAGTACATCACAGCGAAGCGATTCCATTAGACGTTTCCGTAGGTTGCCGATTGGTGTCTGCAACGGACGTCTTGCCGAAACTGTCGCAAGTCACGTTGATGTGGACTCGCCAGTTCGGCGTAGATGGCTTTTTAAGTGGTGGGCGAATGTACCGTGAGGCAGCTGCAGGCAGTGGAGATGAACCATTATGAGCCGTGAACCTATCTCCGGCGGCATATCCAGTTCGCCGTTTGCACGACACGTTGGCGAATGGAAGTCTGATGTTGAGTCATTTTTTCGCGACGACTGGTCGAGGCTTCGAACGTTGATTGTGCAACTGGAAAACCAGTCGTGGAGTAATCAGCTTAATCTGAACGTGGACTCGTTCAGCGGATTTGCGGACGCAGTTGATTCGCGAGCAGCAGAACCCGAGCAGGGAATACTGCGAGAAGATTTCATAGCGTCAGGTTCAGCGAGTGATGGCGATTCAACCAGCGATCGGTTGCTGCAGTTGTCGGTTCAAATTGAACAGCGACTGAATGTTTCAAGTCGGCAGCAGGAGTAACGGCACATGGTGTTTCAATTTGCTGGAAATTCTGAAGCAGAAGCGACAACTACGTTTACGACAACGCACTGTGTTTTTCGACGTGGTTTGACGTGGTTAGCGCTGCCTGCGATGTCGGTTCGAGAAGCTTTGCCTCAACCGGAAATGGTGTTTGTGCCTGGAACTCCGAAGACGTTTGAAGGACTTTGTCACGTTCGCAGTGAATTTATTACCGTCTTGAATCTCGACCACATTATGGCGACGCAGAGTCATAGCCGCGATCAAATTATGCTGATTCTGGATGACTGCGATGGACCGTGGGGCCTGCTGGTTGATGAAGTATCTTCCCTGGTACCTCTGGAAGTGTCTGACGCACCGGATGGCACCACATCGGAATCTCAATCTGCTGTTATCGGCTGGGCAACTTTGCGAGATAAAGTGATTCAGGTGTTGGATCAAGGCAGAATCCGTGAAACGGCAACGAAAGAACTTGCGGCAATCTGGGAACGAGCTGAAGAGGTCGGATCTGACGACGAACTTGCTGAAGTTGGCGTGGCTGCCTGTGGAGGCAAATTATGAGCTTTGGTATTCGACTTTATTTGTCTCACTTACTAACTGCGGTCGTTTCCGGATATTGTGTCTGGTACGGACTTCAGGTTCGTGGGTTCAGCCAGCTGGCATTTGTTGTCTTGTTTGTTGGCAGTGTTAGTGTCCCCGGCATTGTTGTCGCAAGGATGCTGACGCGCAGTTTGCGGCGGATGGAAGCCAGTCTTTCTGAAGTTACAACGAATTGGAAAACAACCGGACTTGTGGAACTTGATGATACGGTTGGGCGGTTAATTGAAACTCTTGGTCGTCAGCGAAGTCTGGCGCAGGACGTTGATGAATTGACGAACCGGTTAAACGGCTCGGCGTCCGCCTTGCGACGAAGAAAACCGACTGCCGGTGAACCTGGCTTAACTGACACGCTGGGCGAATTGTCGCGATCGTCGGCTCGCAGCGTTGGTCGAATTCTGTCGCTGGGGCAGGATATTGCGAAACACGCCCACGATGCAAACTGGGGAGCAGAAGAACAGGTTCAGGCCGTCGTGACGGCGATTGGTTCTGTGGAGCGTCTGTCCGGTGGAATTCAGTCTGCTTGCAGTGAGGCGGATTCTATTCAACAGGCGGCAGCAGAAGTTAATCAACAGGCCACCGCTGGATTGCAGCTGATTGAACAAATGGTTCAGGGCATGGCGGGAATCAGCTGCAATGTGGAATTCAGCGAAAAGAAAATGGTCGCGCTCAGTCAGCAGTCAGAACAGATCAGCTCGATCGTCGAAACGATGGGTAACATTTCTGCCAGAACAGACATGCTGGCGTTGAACGCGTCGATCGAAGCCGTGCGAGCTGGCCAGGAAGGTCGAGGCTTCGCGGTGGTTGCGGAAGAAGTTCGTAAGCTGGCGGAACGCACAGCTTCTGCATCACGTGAGATTGCAGCTTTGGTGGATGCGATTCAGCACGATGCTCAAGACACTGTTACAGCGATCTCACAGGAGCGCGATCAGGTTCAGGATGAGATTCGTCGAGTCACGGAAGCGGGATTGAAGCTGGAAGAGATCGGTCGCACAGCGGTGGTTGTGGGCGATCGCTCAAGGCAGATTTCCACCGACACAATGGAGCAGTTGCAGCGCGTACAGGATCTGGTGAATGCGTTACGAAAAGTATCAACAATTGCAACTCGCATTAAAGGCCATAGTGACGCGACTCGAAATAAAACCACCGACCTTGCGGAAACAGCTCAGGATCTGGAAGAAGGACTGTCGCCAATGTACCACTATGGCGACGCGGGCAATGACAATTCATTCGCAGGCCAACTCGACTCTTTCGAATACAACAGCGGTGCTGAAAGATCGCGATTCGGGCAACATCCGGAACGAAACGTAGACGAGTTGTTGCAGGCGGCATCATCCGGGGAGCTACGCCAGTGATGCACGGTGCCAAAACCTCGAACCCCGATCTCGCCAACGCAACCAACGAACAACTGCGTGCGGAACTTACGAAAGTGGCTCAGGCTGCGTCCGAAACAGCGGACGCGATTCTGTCGGAAGCTGCTTGTGCGCTGCTTGACCTGTTGTCAGTGACGTTGTTACTTAGCGAAGACAATTCGGGGGATGCACGTGTTGCTGAAATAGCGGAATTCTGTCGGCAGGCTGGATTGCAGGTACTGTCTGGTGGTGATTCTTCTGACAGTTTGGTTGCTGTTGTTGACGAGGTTGGTAAGCGTTGGGGGGCTGAACTTGATTTACTGGCTCCGGAAGAACGATTTGCCTGTCAGTCAAGCGGTCAGTGGCCCGATTCATCGTCTGGCGGCTGGGATGTTCTGTTGCTGCAACAACCGCAGGAAGATAACGCGTCTGATGTATTGAACAAGCCTGCTGCTACGTTCGCTCTGGACATTGATGGAATCCTTGCGTCGCTTGCGGAATGCGAGCGGCAGGAGTCTGCAGCGGCGCCAGCAGCAGAAAACATACATGCACAGGTCGTGGATGAAGTGTCTTTGCCTCAGCCGCCGTCCAGTCCGGAAGTGATTGACGATCCGGAAATGGCGGCAGCATTTGCCGACGATGCTCAGCAGTGTCTTGGCGAAATGGAATCAAGTTTACTGAGTCTGGACACCGGCAGCGATTCTGCGGCTGCATTGTTAAATTTCTGTCGCCAGCTGCACACTTTAAAAGGAGCTTCCGGAACTGTTGGGTTGTCTCAACTTGCGAAGTACCTGCACGACGTTGAGAGCTATCTGGACGCCACCGCAAATTCAAAAGTTGATGTCGATGCTTTGCTGAAGTGCCTGGACACCATTCGATTTCAGTTGGATGCCATTGGTGTTTCTGGCCATGGCGCGGTCGTTTGCTCTACGTCATTCAATTGTCAGCCGCCAGGTTCAGCGTACAATGTTGACACAGTCAGTTCACTGGTGCCATCCGTTGTTGGAAAGGTGCCTGCGGCGGTTTCTCCACCGGTTTCTCCGGCTGCGTCGGTTGGTGCGGAAAGCGAGCTGTTTGTTAGAGTTGAAGCGTCGCGTCTGGAGCGTCTGATGGATCTTCTGGCCGAACTGGTCATGTTGCGAAATCGGCGTGATACGTATGTTGAGTCGCTGCACACAATCCACCACGAATTGAATCAAAGTGCGTCGCGTACCAGAGCACTGACATCGTGCGTCGAATTCAATCATTCTGCGACTGGCGACGTTGGGCATCAAAGCTCAGCAGATGCAACTGGAGCGAACGCCAAGAGTTTGTTTTTGTCGCGGTCACTGGATGAAATTTCCAAAGATGTGTCAGAAATCGGCAGGTCAGTACAAGGCCTGTTCGACCCACTTTCTGAAGACAATTCTGCCGTGTCGCATTTGATCGGTCGGTTTCGGCAGGAACTGATGGAATTGCGAAGACTTCCCGTTGGTGGGCTGTTTCAACGCTTGCAACGTTCTATTCGAGATGCGGCCAGGGCTGAAGGCAAGCAGGTTGAAGTTCGTTTTGAAGGTCAGGGAGCTCGCGCTGAAAGAGCCGTTCAGGATCGACTGTTCGAACCGTTGCTGCATTTGGTTCGCAATGCCGTGAGTCACGGAATGGAGACCGCGGAGGTTCGCGTGGCTTCAGGGAAGCCAGCGTGTGGCTGTGTTGTGCTGGCTGCATGGTCAGACGCCGCATCGTTGTGTATTGAAGTTCGTGATGACGGGCCTGGCCTCAACGATGTTGCTTTGGAAACGCGCGGTCGTGAACTGGGCCTGTTGCAGCCGGGCGAAGTTGTCAGTCAGTCCAGACTATGGAAGTTGATTTTCCATCCGGGCTTTTCGACCAAGTCTGCTGCCAGCGAGATCTCTGGTCGTGGCGTTGGGATGGATGTGGTCGACAACTGGGTGAGACGCCTGAGAGGCCGGATTGACGTGGAATCGAATCCTGGGAACGGAACAACTTTTCGCCTGCATATCCCTTTAAGATCTGCAATTGAGCATGCGATGGTGGTTCGATCGGGAGGCCAGTTGTTTGCAGTGCCGATGCACGCGGTCAGTGGGACTTCGGATTCTCGGCTGCCTATGAGCGATGGCTGCGATTCTGCGGGAAGTAAGTCCGCTGTTCCGCTAAGTGAAATTCTGGGATGTCGAACCGAACAGCTGGGGCGTGGTTGTCACATCACTTTGCGTGACAACGGAAAGAAAAACGATCGCGACAAAGCACGATCACGGCAGGGCACCACAATTTCGGTGGATGCAATCGTGGGGGTCGAAGAAGTTGTGGTGCGAGCCTTACCTTCTCTTCTTCAACGGAACGAGTTGTTTGCCGGCGTGACGTTGTCCGGTCGAGCAGAAACGGTATTGCTGCTGGACGTATGCCGATTGTTGGAAGTGAAACGGCGAGGCACGTTTAGTGCGTGTGAAGACGTGACTGAGCCTGCAGTTACCCCTGCAGCAAGTGAGCTGCAACATTCGAAAAGCTGCGTTCTTGTTGTCGACGATTCTGTGGTAATTCGCCGCAGTCTGACCCGTCGACTGAAAGCGATTGGCTTTGACGTTTCAGAAGCCTGTAACGGAAAAGAAGCACTTGCGATTTTGCGTTCGGGAGGAATTGCCGCAGTCGTCTCAGACATCGACATGCCGGGCATGAATGGTCTGGATCTGCTGCACGAAATGAAGCGCCAGAAGTCGTTGCAGGATATTCCCGTGACCATTCTAACCAGCCGCGATGAAGATCGCACCGTAGCGGCCATCAGAAGCCTTCAACCTGATGCATTGCTGAATAAACCTGTGACCGATGTCACCGTAACCGCCATCGTCGATTCGTTTTCGGGTGGCACCTGTCGCATTCAATCTGTTGAACCTGATATTCGTTAACAAGTTCCGCTCGCAACCAAACTGTACACTACCACCAGAGAGATACTAAACATGTCACCACCAACGATTCTTGTTATCGACGACAGCGCTACAATTCGAAAAATGGTTGACAGTCACTTAAGCCAGGAAGGCTATCGAGTTGTGTTGGCACCCAATGGCGAGTTGGGTATTTCGATGGCGGCTGAGATTCGGCCGGACCTGATTTTGCTGGATCATCAGTTGCCGGGCACAACTGGAATTGAAGTTTGCAAAAAGATTATTCAAATCCCGGAATGTCAAAACATCCCGTTTGTGGTTTCTTCGACGCTAAGAAAGCAGGCTTACGTTGAGTACATGGATGTTCCGAACGTGGTCGATTCTTTGCCAAAGCCGTTCAAGCCCGAACTGCTGAAAATGACAGTCGCCAATGCTTTGGAAACGGGGGCCATGGTCATCGCTTCTCAGGCGAACGGGACGGCGGTTCCTGAAGTTGTCGGCGAAACAGACCAGCCAGCCTTATCCGGCGACTTCCGCTGGCTGGGACTACGCGAAGTGATCGACTTTCTGAACAATGGCCGAAAAGACGGGATGCTTGAAGTTGAAACGGAGAAAAACCGCGTCTGCTTTTTCCTAAGCGATGGACGCATTCAGGGCGTGGTTTCAGCGTCTTATGATCCAGCTGACGTTGCCGCACAATTGCCGGAAGCGATGAAAGAGCTGTCTCCTTTGCTGCAGTTTACCATGAGCAGCGGTACGTCAACTCGAGTTGAAGGGCTGATGGAACTGATGGACAAAAAAGTGCTGGACCCCCGAATGTTGAAGACGTTGCTGCGACAGCAGGCAGCCGTGTTGACTCGATATTGTTTCCTGAATAACCCGGTAAACTTTAGTTTTCTTCCCCAGCGAACGCCTCCTTCACTGTTTCGCAAAGCCGCTATCGATTGCTGCCTGTCTGCCATATTGATTGACGGAGCGGTTGGTGCTTCAACCACCGATGAACCGGCAACCGACATGGGCTGGGTGCGCAACAGCCTGCGCGGCCAGAACCTTGATCGGTCTGGTCTTTCGGCATCGCACATTCAATTGCTTGCCTGTGTTGATTCGACACCGAAAAGTGCGGCAGAGCTTGCAGCCAAAACAGGTTTGTCTCGTTCCGAAGTGGTCGCCGTGTTGGAAGGTTTACTGCTTTCCGACTGGGTCGAAAACAAAGCTCTGGCTGAAACTCAAACCATGGTGGTGTACGAAACGGACGCCGACGGAGCAAATGTGATGCGAGCCGTTATCGAAGATTCCAGCTGCCATTGGACGGGAAATGTTGTTCGCGACGAATTCAGTTTTCAGCTGTTGCTGAAACGGAAATCTCCAGACGTGGTCTTTGTTGCGGTTGGCGGTGAACACGAACTTGATCTTCCGCCAAAGTTGAAATCCAGCACGTTGCTGGATGGCAATCAAGCGGTGATTCTTGTTGCAGCCGACGAAGCGGAAGAATGTCGGTTGGCTGAATCATTGCGGTCGCTGCCGTTATTAAGGCGACCTTTCAATCGAGCTGATGTTTTGTCGGTTTTGCAAAACGCGTCTCGCCTGGATGTCGCACCGCCAGCAGTTAAAGACGTGGTGTTGGCTGAATGCACGGCTGTTTTGGGAGCAAATTCATGAGTGTCAGTTCATTCCAGGCAGGTGCAGCGCTGTCCAGCGATGTTGTTGCTGAGCTTACAATTGTCAATCCGCCTTTTTGTGATTCCAGTAGAGCATTACTCGCTGGGCAGCGACTGGTGATTGGTTCGGACCCCGGCGCAGACATTCGCCTGATTGACGACGAAGTGGCCGCCGCTCATTGCGTTCTAACCGGGGAATCCGGTTGCGTTGTGGTGAAAGACTGCTTCAGTCAGGCTGGCACGTTTGTAGACAGGGTTAGAATTCGTGAAGTCAAGTTGACGGCTGATGCATACATTCAGATCGGTGCCGCTGTGATTTCCGTACGAGTCAACCGTCCCCCGTCGACTGCCTTGTTGCAGCAAACTCCTAGAACTGCAGAACCACCTGCGGCGGTTGATGTGCCTGACAGTTTGCCAGACGAATCGCTCGAAAGGGAATCTCCATTTCAGGCCATCGATGCGATGCAGGCGAAGCTCGATGATGCTTATGCGGAAATCGAAGTGCTGCAAAATCGTCTTGCAGCAGTTGCCGCGTCTTCAGCCAGCACGACGACCGCGTCCAGCGAATTTGGCAATGATCCGTTTCAGGAAGAAATGATCGAACTGTTGCGTGCCGAAGTGATGGAACTGCAGGCGGCATTGGAAGAACGGCAACTTCTAACCGAACCTGCATCGAGTCCGGAGAACGTTGATTCAGACGATGATCACTATTTGGCTGCAGCAGATGCCGACAGGTTGGTGACGCGGCTGGAGCAATTGTTGCAGGAACTGGAAAAGAAAGACGGCCAGGTGGCAACGCTTACCGATTTGCTGGCAGCGACTGAAGAAGCCAGCCGAGCGGTACAGGACGAGAAACGGAATCTGAATTTGTGGCTGGAAGACATTGAAGCTCGTTTCGGGGACCGTGAAAAAGACTGGCAGTCGCAACGTGAAAAGCTGCAGCAACGTCTGGATGAAGCGACCGCAGAACGCGACCTCGCTGCCATGGCGGTAACCACAGATTCATCCAGCGCAAAACTTGAAGCCGCTCAAACGTTAATGGCAGGTCTGCGAGCAACCGTGGAAACTCAACGGCAGCAGCTTGCAGAATCGCAACGAACAATTGCTCAATTGCGAAGCGAAAGTTCAAGCCAACGGCCACATGCTTCGCGCGAAGACCTGGTTCGACTTTCCGAAGAACGAGCTGAGATCGCTCGCCAGAGACAGGAACTGGAAGCACTGCGAGCTCAGGAACGACAGTCTGGTGCGACGGAAACAAATCTTAAACTGAAGGCACTTCGCCAGCACCTGAATGAAATTCACGAACAGGAAGCGGCTGAACGTGAAGAGAAGAAACTTAGTAGTCGGATTGCCAGATTGTGGAGCCGGCTGGAGGGCCGATCATGAACGGAACGCCCGTTGCCTCGTTTGCTAATTCCGGTACGTCTGCCAAAACGCAGCAGGAACTGCTGGATCTGGCCCGTCACCTGGATCGCTTCGGTCGCAATGCCGAACTGTTCTTGACGCAACAGTTTGAACAGTTGGAACGCGCACTCGAAGAATTCGAGCGCGAAAAGGCAGCGTGGCGACGGCAGGTTCGGCGAGAAACCGATTTACTGAATCGACAGGCTGACAGCGTACGGCGAATGCGTGAACAAAAAGAATCAGGCAAAGAGCGGCTTCCCACACCAGCAGAACTGAAAGAACAAAAGCGAGTGCAGGATGCTAAAGCCGCTGCCGGAAAAAGCGGCGAATTGCCTATTCGAATGCTGCTACAACCCGGGAAGGCCAGCCTGATGCAGGTTGGTTTGCTGATGTTCGAAATTTCAAAACTGAATCGTGATATGGGTGGTCGCGGACTTCATTTTGACGTGGCGGATGTTCGCATGCCGAAGAAACGATTACTGGCGCGAAACGGCGGGCCTGAAGCGGGTGGAGAAATTCTGGAACTAACGGGAGCCTCTCGCCTGCCTTTGCGAGGCCGTGGTACTCATGTTGAACTGGATGTTGACGTGACAGAGCGAATTGCCTGTTGGATCGCGTTTAAGTCTCAGCTGGTACTGTCTTCGCTGACCAGTGGCGAACTATCCACGTCTTTTCAAAAGGGAAATTCCGTCAAGCGTGATGCGGAGCTTCATTCCGTAATCGGCGATGCTGTTCGCCGGGCCGATGATGCCGCCAGGCAGGAACTGCAACATGGAAGCTGCGCCAGTGGCGTCTTGTTTGCAAACAGCCCAATCGATGCCGGACAGCAGCAACTTGAAAGATTGGAAGGCTGTGCCGCCCGTCTGTTCCAGGATTGCGGCCTGCGATTGCATATTGAGCTGAAAACTGCGTGAGAAATCTGCAGCAGAGCATGGTGAGAACTCTTTCGGCTGCTGAAAAGATCATTGCGATTCTGTTACAAGTTGGGTAATGTCATGGTCCCGCCACGCGACTTGCATCCTGTCGTTCGCCAGACAAACTCCCACCTTGAACAGTCTTATGTTGTCACTGCACCGTCTCACCAGCCGATCGCTGACACATGCGTTAGCCGTGTGTGTTTTTCTTAATGCAGCGTTGCCACTTGCGGCACAGGATGTGAACGATTCAGCGAAGCTTGAATTCTTCGAAACTCGAATTCGGCCGGTCCTGGTGCAACACTGTTATGAGTGCCATGCAGCGGATTCAAAAATTTTGCGAGGCGGTTTGCAGCTCGACAGCAAGGCTGCAACGCTTCAGGGTGGCGACAGTGGTCCTTCGGTCGTGCCAGGCAACCTTGATGACAGCCTGTTGCTGTCCGCGATCAAACATGAATCCTGGGAGATGCCGCCTAAGTCGAAACTGCCCGATAACGTCATAGCCGATTTCGAAACATGGATTCGCGATGGTGCGGTGGATCCTCGTGAAGAAGTTCGACCTGCTAAGTTGCCGCCGGTCGACTACGAAGCCGCACAATCTCACTGGGCGTTTCAGAAGATCTCAGATCCATTGCCGCCACAGGTTCAAACGACGAACTGGCCTGCTTCGCCGATTGACCAGTTTGTGTTGTCGAAGCTGGAACATGCCAACATGCAACCAGCAGCGGCGGCCGACAAGCGAACGCTGATTCGTCGAGCGACGTTTGATCTCATCGGACTGCCTCCGACCACCGACGAAGTCAACGCCTTTCTTGAGGACGAATCTTCTGAAGCCTTTGAACGCGTCGTCGACCGGCTGCTCGCATCGCCTCATTATGGCGAACGCTGGGGCCGACACTGGCTCGATCTGGTTCGTTATGCCACCAGCAACGGAGCCGATGAAAATCATCAGTTGCCCAACGCGTGGCGATATCGCGACTGGGTTGTGCGAATGATCAATCAGGATCTGCCTCTGGATCAGTTCATCGTGCAACAACTGGCGGGCGACCTGCTGCCTATTCCGGCGGACGAACAACAAGCCGGCGATCTGTTGACGGCCACCGGCATGCTTGTGATTGGTCCCAAGATGCTGGCTGAGCAAGACAAAGACAAAATGATGATCGATATCGTGGACGAACAAATCGACACGGTCAGCCGCACGATGCTTGGTCTGACCATTGGCTGTGCTCGCTGCCACGACCATAAGTTCGATCCGATCGCCGCGAAAGATTACTACTCACTGGCCGGCATCTTCTACAGCACGAAAACGATGGCTGACCGCGCATTCGTGTCGAAGTGGATGGAGCGGCCATTGCCGTCAGAAGCCATAACGGCGCAGCGAACTGAGCATCAGAAGAAGATCGATGCCGCCAAGTCGGAATTGGCGCAGATGCAGCCCGAAAACGAAGAGGCGATCAAGCAGAAAAAGGCGGCCATCGAACAACTGGAAAAGGATATTCCCCAATTTGATCATGTGATGGCCACGGAGGAAGGCGAAATCCACAATCTGCCGATTCATCTTCGAGGCAATCATTTGAAACCGGGGCCGGACAAGATCGATCGCGGTATGCCCGCGATTCTGACTCGCGTCTTGCCAGCCCCCGTAATCGCCCCGGAAGAAAGCGGTCGCCTGCAACTGGCCCAGTGGCTTGTGTCGAAGGACAATCCATTGACCGCGCGAGTTATGGCGAATCGCATCTGGATGTGGCACTTCGGAAAACCGTTGATGCGAAGTCCGTCTAATTGGGGACTCAAGGCTGAACGGCCAACTCATCCGGAACTGCTCGACTGGTTGGCTCAGGAGCTGATGCGAAACGGCTGGTCGCTGAAAGCCATGCATCGCACGATCATGTTGTCATCGACGTGGCAGATGAGCAGTCATGCTCGCAGTGACTATGCCGATCATGATCCGGAGAACATGCTGCTGTGGCGACAGAATCGGCGGCGTCTGGAAGCAGAACCTGTGAGGGATTCCGTGCTGTTTGTTGGCGGCGGGCTGGATCTGACCATCGGTGGTTCTGTGGGCGATGTGAATGCGAATCGACGAGCTCTATACCTGCCTGTCAACCGCGCGGCGTTGTATGAAATGTTTTCCACGTTTGATTATGTGGAAACGGCCAACCATATCGAACAACGTCCCACAACAACCGTCCCCAATCAGGCGCTGTACCTGATGAACAACTCCGCGATACACGAACAATCTCGACGACTGATTGAACAGCTTCCGACAAGCGATCCCACTGTGCCGCTGGGGGATGTGCCGCTGGATGATGTGGGCGCCGTTGTGTCAGATCTGTTCGAACGACTTTATGCCCGCAAGCCAAATGACGATGAAGTCGGTCGATCGATTGAGTTCCTGAAGCAGACTGAAGCGGCTTTGCTGGACGTGACCGATCTGCGTGAACGTCGTCTTCAGGCCTGGGCCGCGTTGTGTCGAACGTTGATCGCGGGGAATGAGTTTATCTATGTGGAGTAGATGAGTAGGGGGTGACCAGCGAAGCGCAGGCACACCAGCGGTGGCGGTGGGCCGGCGCTTTGCTGGTCACACCCTACGGAAATGGTCCTACTGAATGAAACGAAGACATCGTCATGATCAATACACCATTCAACCGACGTCAAATGCTTCACAACTGCGGTGCTGGCTTCGGTTCGCTCGCGTTGAATGAATTGCTGATGCGAACAGCGTCGGCCGATCAATCAGGCGTCGCCGCTCCCAATCCACTGCTCGGCCATCCCGGACATTTTCCGGCGCGGGCCAAGCGAGTCATCTTTCTCTTCATGCACGGCGGTCCGTCGCACGTCGACACATTCGACTACAAGCCGGAACTCGAACGGCTCGATGGCAAACCGCTGCCCATTGAAAAGCCGCGAATCCAGTTTGCTCAAACCGGCAATCTGTTGCGCAGTCCGTGGAAGTTTCGACAGTACGGCCAATGCGGCGCGTGGGCCAGCGACCTGTTTCCGCATGTCGGACAATGTGCAGACGACATCACGTTCATCAAATCCATCCATGGCTCCAACGAAGCTCACGGCGGCGCGCTGCTGAAGATGAACACGGGCTCGGACACGTTTGTTCGACCCAGCATGGGCGCGTGGATCAGTTACGGTCTGGGCACAGAAAACGAAAGTCTGCCGAGCTTCGTCACGATCAATCCGACGCTTGGTCACGGAGGCGTTCGTAACTTCGGATCAGCGTTTCTGCCGCCCATTCATCAGGCGACTCGCATCGCAACATCTCGTGCTGACGGCAAGACAAAGGCGCAGATTCAGAATCTGACGCACGCGCAGTCGAAACGCGATGTTCAACAACTGCAGCTTGGACTTCTGAAAGATCTCAATCGACTGCAACAGGGTTCCGAACCAACGGCCGTCGTCGATTCAGAACTTAACGCGAGGATTGATTCGTTTGAACTGGCTTTTCGTATGCAGACTGAAGCGCCGGAGATCTTCGACTTATCCGGCGAAACAGAGGCGACTCAAAAACTGTACGGCATTGACGAAGAACCCACCAGCAACTTTGGAACGCAATGTCTGCTGGCTCGACGATTGTCTGAATCCGGCGTGCGATTCGTGCAGGTGTCTCATGCGTACTGGGATCAGCATTCGGATCTGAAGAAAGAGCACTCTCGATTGGCGAAGGAAGTCGACAAGCCCATCGCGGGACTGTTGCGGGATCTGAAACAACAAGGACTTCTGGAAGATACTCTGTTGATGTGGGGCGCTGAGTTTGGTCGAACGCCCACGGCTCAAGGCAAAAACGGTCGCGATCACAATCCACATGCGTTCACGTATTGGATGGCGGGCGGCGGCGTGAAGGCCGGTTTCAGTTATGGCGAATCGGACGACTTCGGTTTTTATGCAGCTCGCGATAAGGTGCATGTCCACGACCTGCACGCGACTATCCTTCATTTGCTGGGCCTCGACCACGAACGCCTCACGTTCCACTACGGCGGCCGCGACTTTCGGTTAACCGATGTCGAAGGCCACGTGGTGGATCAGATCTTTGCGTGAGGACGTTGTGTTAGACGGCGACTTGTTGGTGGTGACGCAAACCGCTTTTCTGTTGTAGAAGTTGTGCCGGTTCCTACCGGCCGAAATAATCTCACATGGCCGGTGGGAACCGGCCCTACTTGGTTAGCAGGTTTTGGCTGAGCGGCTGTCGTTGTTGATTCACCGAATCTTTGACGCAGCATTTGCCGATCACTTCTTCCGTCGTCTTGGCTATGCCAGGGCCTTTTCAAACAAAGCCAGCATGCGAGTCCATGCTTTTTCTGCCTGGTCTTTGTCGTAGACGCGAGTGTCCGGAGGGCACCAGCCGTGGCCTGCGGGATAGACTTCGATTTCTGCCGCCAGGTTCGCTTCTTTGAACGACTTCTTCAGCACGTCCTTCGAATCCGGATCACGCTGGTCGTCGTTTTCGGCGACTGCAATTAGAAAGTCTGCCTTCATCTTCGGAATCAACAAGTGAGGACTGTCAGGCTTGTCGGTCACCAGACCGCCTCCATGAAACGTGGCGCCCGCTCCGACACGATCTGGCACCGTTGCTGCGGTTCTCATCACAATCGGGCCGCCCATGCAGTACCCCGTCGTTCCGACTTTTCGTTTTGTGTCTACCTGAGGCTGAGCATCCAGCCATGCGATAAAGGCTTTCGCATCGGTCATGTGTTTGTCCGCGTCCAGTGATCGAGCCAATGGAATGACGTCTTGAATCGGAGTGCTGGCTCCTTTGGCTGCCGTGGGTGCTTTTTGAGTTCGGTAAAACGGATTCACAACCAGCACGCTGTAGCCCGATTCTGCCAATCGCTTAGCCATCTGGCGAAATGCCGGACGCAGTCCAAAGATATCGGGCCAGATCAGAACAGCTGCATGAGCGCCCGCGGCGGGAGCTACAAAATACGCGTCGCATTTTCCGTCAGGCGTTTCAATAACAACATCCCCATCACTGACCTCAGCCGCGTTCACCGCTCGCGGCAACATCATGGCGGCTCCAAATCCGGCGGCCAGAGTTGCGAAGTCTCGTCGAGAATGCTTCTTGATATCGTCGTCGAAATGATCCTGGTCACACATGAGATAGCTTTCAGCGGTTGAGTCAGCAAAACTTTTGGCAGGCTTTTGGCATGAAGTCCGAAGGCACGCAACGTACCGATTTCGCTCGTTCTGTGCCACTAATTCCGCAATTCGTTCAGGGATTGAGAACGTTCATCGATTAAGCTTAGCGACCTGCTGGCTGCCCTAATCTGGTGTGAGTCGAAAAGTGCCATGCGAGAAAACAGGTCCCGCATTATGGGCGCAAGTGCAGGTTGCATGATAAATTTGCTGACTTCCGCACAGCAGCGTTTCGGCTTCCCTTCTGGGCTCTTTGTATGGACGACGACAAACAATCCGGCGAATCGAATGACGCTAAGGTAACAACGTCAGGAGGACTTGAACTGCTGATTCGATTCTCACGCTTGTTTGGTTTACTTGCCATCGGGGGGACTCTGGCTGCGTTGATCGCAAGCTACAACTGGATTGCGGATTTGGCTGCGCAACTTCGCGTGCAGTACCTGATCATGTTGCTTCCCGCGTTGGTTTTGTGGACTCGAAGACGCCAGCACAGCATGGTGATTGTGGGGGGACTTGCGTTCGCGGTAAACCTTTGGTTCGTCGTTCCCTATGTTATCCCCATAGCTGGTCAGGCTTCGACGTCCCTGGAAGATGCGGGCGAAGGGCAAAGTTCAATCCGGCTGCTGTTGCTGAATGTCCTGCGAACAAATCAGCAACTCAGCGAGACATTTAATGAGGTCCACAGCCACGATGCAGATTTTGTTTTTCTGATGGAAGTGTCGCCGGACTGGAAACCCATCCTTGAAAATGTCCGTGGGGCGTATCCTTATCAAAAACATATTCTTCGAGAGGACTACACAGGTGTGGCATTTCTTTCGAAGCATCCGTGGCTGGACATCAAGGTCATCGACACAAACGACGCGAATCCGCCTCTGGATGTCAGCTTTCCACAGTTGAAGGGGCAGTCGCAACCGTTTCGCCTTATTGCAACTCATCCACTTCCGCCGATCAGCCCCAGCCTGACAACATCACGTGATACTCAACTGGTCGCTCTGGCCGAACAATGTCGGGAAAGTCAACCAGCCCTGCTTGTTGGCGACTTCAACCTGGCACCATGGTCGCCGCGATTCCAGGCAATTCTGAACGCCGGTGAATTGAACGATTCCGCCCTGGGATACGGACTTTCTCCCACGCTGACGCCGCTTCCGACCGTCTTTGGAGGACTGAAGGTAGACCACGTTCTTGTGACTGCTGATGTCAATGTCGACAGTTATCACGTTATTTCCTGTGCGTACTCTGACCACAAAATGGTTATCGTCAATTTCAACATCGCACCAGAAGCGATGCTGCCAGTATCAATGAAGTTGAGCACAACCCAATAAACGATGTGGCTCCGTCTTCTTCGTTAAGGTTGAAGGCCTGGCACCGGATATGTCAGCGCTACGGGCTTGAGATTAGTTCAATATGGAGTTCCTGGAAGGCCGTGTTTTCGCCACCTCCGATTTGCGTGATGGGTGACACCTTCCAGATGATCCAGCGGAACTTGCCGAGCGATTTTCCGGTGGCTGCTTGCAGAGATGCTGCGGTGAATTCGGCACTGGGCGAGGCTGTGGTGTCGATCGTTCCCAGCGGTTTGAAATCGGCGAAGTTCCAGCCAGGATTGACGGCGTCGCTGCCGTAAAGTGTGACTCGTTGAGGCCCGCGGCCACCCTGGTTGAACGACCAGCTGGTGATGCTCGCGATTGATTTGGGTTCACCCAGATCGAGGCGATAGATTCCCGTGTGAATGCCATTGCTGAAAACAGGGCCGAAGCCTTTGGCAAGTTTGCCGTCAAGCAGTGTTTCCAGAGGATCGTTGTTGGTGTTCGGTTTCGCTGAGAGGGTTCCGCCGTTCTGTGGTGGCACTTGAAGAATTTTGAAGTCCGTCGCAGCGGAAACGGTTTCAACCACGGCAAAAGAATATTGCTGAATCGACAGCTCCATCAACTGCTGGTTGTGCACTGCCTTTATCTTCATCGGTGTGGAACCGACCGAAAGCAACGCAGCGAACAATTCGCTAGTGTTTGATACCGGCTTGCCGTTGACGCCTTGAATCAGATCGCCGGACTTCAGACCATGCTCAGCCGCTTCGGATGATTTCGCAACGTCCGCCAAAGCCACGCCGCCAATTTGCGGACTGACGCCAAACGCAGAGTATTCATCGCCCTTCGGCTGATTCAGCTTCGCTCCCAGCCAGAACATATCAAACGGAGCAGTTGGCTTTGCAGTTCGGCGGTGTTGTTGTTCTTCATGCACAGCGGGAATCACCGGAGTCTTCGCGATGGCTTTCAGAGCCGCCTTCTTCACACCAAATTGATCCATAGGGAAATTCTTGAAGCCGACTTCAAAGGCGGCTGATTCTTCTTTGACTCGAAAATCCCCGCTGGCTGGATCGATAAACATCGGATCGGCGGCAATGGAATTCACGTCCCAGCCAAACTGCACGAATTGATCCTTGATGCCTTTGTTCGGAGAATAGAACAGGTTGCCGTCGACTCGTTTTCCCTTGGCGATCTCGCTGGGCATTCTCGCGCCGCGATGGGACGCCATCAAGATGTTGCTGAACGCTTCGTCTTCGCTATTGTTGAACCACACGTGAGGATGAAAGCCGTTGTTCACGGTGATGTTGTTCCACGCGCGACGACGAAAGCCTTCGCGAAATTTCAATCCGCCGTGCAGCAGTAGGTTGTTGTAGATGTCGTAGTTCGATGAACCATCGTCCAGGTCGATGTCCCAGCCGTGATCGCAGCGCCAGCGACTGTTGCGGATGACGGTGGTTTTCATCGCATCCAGAAACGGCAGCGTCGGTTCCGCATCGACGGCCCTTTGAGATGCTTCCAAATGATCGCTTCGCCAATAGCGATCGCGGCCCCACGAATTGAAGGAGCCGTGATCGTGAGTTTCCAGTACCGTGTCGAACACATCGCAGCGTTCGATCAGATGACCGCCCCAGCAACCGTCGCCGATGTTAATGCCGGCTCGAGCACAGTCGTACACAGAACAGTCGCGAACCGTAATCTCCATAGCCATTTCGATCAGCACGCCCGCCGGTTGCCGTTCGACTCGGCCAATCCCGTGGATCAGACAGTCTTCGACGGTGCTGTTTGCCGGATAGTTTTCCGTCTTTGGTCCCGGTGTGCGGTCGATCGTGGCGAGATCATTTTTCTGGCCGTATTCGAACAGCGGATTGCGCACAGCATTCGGATCACCAACGAAGCAAACTCCGCTGGCGCCGACATCATGAATGTGACATCCCTTCACCAGCGTGCGGCGATTGTACTTGTTGACGAAGACCGCGTTACCGCCGACCTGATCGAATTCGGAATCGACGATACTGACGTCTTCCGTGCCAGTCAGCACGACACAGCCGCCTCGATAGATTGCCCAATCGCTGCGTAACATCGGCTCTTTGGTTTCCATGAACGTGCGAGCCGCATGACGGAACACGAAACCACTGAGCGTGACGAATCTCACCGGCGATTCCAGCGTTCCCTGGAACTCAATCAGATGATGCAGCCGGACGACTTCAACTGTCGCTGCGGAAAGATCCGTCTCTGCGGCGGGTTTGTAGTACAGCGTGTCGATCTTTGCGTTGTGGAACCATTCGCCGGGTGCATCGAGCTCTTCGAAAACGTTTTCAACCATACGGAACTCGGCGTGCATTCCCGATTGCCGATTGTTCTGCCACCCGCCTTCGTAAGCCACTTCGCCGTCCGCCTTTTTGCCGGTGATGCGATAGTGATAACCGCCCCAGTTGGCACGGTGCATCGCGTGGATATAACCGCCGGTCGGATCAGTCCACGTTGCGGCTCGTTGTTTCGAAAACGCGTCGGCCGCATAACCCTGATAAGGGGCGGTCGGACTGGTGGCATCGTAGTTCGGATAGCGAGCCATCCGTTGACTGGTTCCGTTGATAAACAGCTGGTCGATGACCAGCCCCGCCGGTGTCGATGCCTGATAGACTCCGTCGCGATAGGCTTGCCACTGCGGATCCAACTTCGATCCACCGCTCAGCACTGCCATACCTTCGTTGACCGCCCGATACGTTATGGGATGTTCCTTGCTGCCCGAATCTTCCGAAGTGAACACAAGTGTTTCCGGAAGGTAATATACGCCATCGGCCACAAACACCGTGACCGCTTCTTTGCCCGCAAACGCTTGGGCTGCCTTGCGAGCCGCGTCTAATGATTTCAACGGTGCCGTCACTGTGCCAGGGTTCGCATTGTTGCCTGTGACCGCGACATACAAGTTTGCAGCAACCAACTGCTGGCAGGAAAGTGTGAGGTAAATCAGCGAAATGAAAGTCACGAGTGCGGGGCGAAATTTGAGTTGCATGAATGAGTCTTTCTGCTCGGCGTTCTTTTGCGTTGAACATCTTAGCAGGTGCCTCTGGCTATCGACGACCCACGCTGAAGAATATGGTATGGCTGGCGTTTCTTGTCGATGTCCCCAAGGCTCAGTTTCCCCTTCGGCTTAATTCATGGATGCTGCAGATACGCTTCGCCGTTTGGCTTCATTGCGTTCAGTGTTTCCTGTTTGCTGCAACGTTTAACGCCGGCTATTCTTCTTATGGGCAGCCAACAGAAGAATGGCCAGCAGAGCAACGTTCTCTGGAAACCATACATCCATGATTAGGCCGATGGATACGTGCATGCCGATTAAGCCTACTGCAACAAGCGGGCGAATTCGATGGGACACAATTGCGATCAGGCAGGCGAGTTCCACGACGACGGACGCCAGTAGTCCGCCCCAGGCAACAATGGGATGATGAATCATCCAACTGCCCAGCAGGCTGGTTCCCTCACCTCGCTGCAGCCACTCGCTAATCACAAGCGCCGCGGCATCTGGGTTCAGGAATGTGCGTTCGCCACGCATGCCCTGCACAATTGCAGTTAACACCTTGACGCCACCAGCCATACCATAGAACAGCAGGATCATTGATTGAGCCAGGTAAAATACTCGCTGATAGCGAACTTGTCGGCGGCGTTCTGAACAGCGGTCGTTTGGCAGAAATGCAAGAATCACCGAGACCCACAACAAGCCATGTTCGCCATGTCGAATTGTGTCTCGCGAGTCTTCAATTGCGAAGTGCATGAACAGCAGGATGGCCGCAGCGATTCGCAGGTGCGTTTTGGGTAGCCACGCACAGAGACCGCAAAGGATGAGTGCGAAGACGGTGGTGATCGCCCAAATCGTCGGTGCGGTGGTTGACGTCAACCAAAACGTTGCCCAAACCGGTTTCAGGTTTAGTGGTGTCGCAAACCACAGTTGCCAGTCACGGAGTGATACAAAGCAATGGGCGGTCAACAACGCGTAGAATGCTCTGACGACAAACGTTGTTTGCACGAACGACTGAGTCTGACGTAGCAGCGGATTGGCGTTATTCTGGTCTTGAAAATAATTCATTCCGTCGACTCGCCGAATTCAAATCGCAGCAGTTGCTCTTCAACATCAAACACTCCGTCACGAAACAAATTAGCCGGATCGAAGACTTCCTTCTTCAGCAAAGCCTGGCCTTTTCCACACGTCGCTTTCAGGTAATCAGAAAGAACTCGAAGGGCCACCTGTTCTTCGTCAGCATTCCGGTGTTCAATGGCGCGCCCCAACTCCGTCTGTGCCCGATAAATCTTCAGCGGCAATCCGTTAATTCCTTTAGCGTTCAGGCTCCAGATTGGCCGAAGTCCTCCATCCCGTTCGTCAACATACACGGTAAAGCGAGTCACCGAATTCGGGACATCATTAAACATAGCCCAGGGCGCGAAGGGGTAAATTTCGACACGCCCCAGCGCCCAGTTGCTCCACGCAATAGCGACGTAAACCGCAGGCAGAATCGTCCAGTTGCGATATCGCCGGAATCTGCGAGCAAGTTTTCGTGAGTATTCCGTTGCAGCCATAACCAGAATGTGTGTCAAAGAACGGAGAAGAAGTGAAGAGTCGGGCACCACAACAGGAAGTGAATTAATCGCCGTACAAGTCTAACTCAGAGACACGGTTAATCACATCTGCTCGAAGCTGTTCCGCGTCCACGTATTGATTCAAGGCAGATGCCGGCGTGGATTCGCATATCTGTGCCAGCAGGCTTGCGTGCCCGGTGTCTGCAGCATGCAGCCAATCCACAAACTGTTGTGAAGAAATCCCGCTGAGTTCAGGGTTCGAGCAGTCGTAGAACTCGTGTCCCGTCATGCCACAAATCTGCTCAGTGATGAATGGCCATTGCTTCCAGAATTCACCACCGACATCCTCAGCCTGCAACTGGCGCAGAACCCGTGATTCTATGGGCGGCAGCAGAGCCACGACTTCAATGCCACCTTTTCGGCACTCATGCAAAAATCGAGCAAGGCGAACACAAGCGGCCTGGTCAACTCCAGCAGCCACATACTTCCCCGCCTGAACCAAGGCTTCTCCCTGAGCTGCGATTTGGTCGGGAGTGAACGGTTGATCGATCAGAGCGCTGTAGCGATAGCTGCCGTCATTTCGAAATCCTCCCGTTTTCTTGCATCCGAGCTTAACGCGACCGGTGGCATCATCCAAACGCGATTCTGCCCACAGACGCTCGTGAAATCGCGGATCGTTCCAGGCCTGTTGATACATCTGCAGGCGATCGACAGAAAATCTCACCTTCAACCTGAAAGCTCTGTTGTAGCCATCCAGCGTTTCGCGAATCGATTTGGTTTCAGTCAGGCTGCTGGAAACGTCTCGTATGAGGTCATCGCTGGAAATACCGTTGGCTGCTTGAAACCACCAAAAGTCCAGGCCCAGAATGATTAGTTGAGGCCGTGCTGCAAGCACGTTCTGAATACAGTTATCAAGGTCAACAGCGTTCTGTACAGCGCCGCCCACTGTATAGAACTTTGCCTCTGGAATTCGGGAGAACATTTTCGTACGAAACTGCATCGTTCGAGAAGAACCCACAGCCAGAATCGTCGCCTGCTGCTTTTCAATCATTGGCTTTTTGAGGTGAGTTCCTGCGGAAAGAAATCCACTACTCCATAACACTTTCTCTTTTGCCGACAACTCACAGATTTCGTTGGCAGACAGCTCTTCACCAACAGATCGAAGTAAGTATCGATAAGGCGCTAACACGAGTATTGTTAGACACGCAAAGAAGGCGCTGAACGCCACGCCATGTCGCAGCAACAGGAGCATCGCCTGCCGATCGTTAACGACTTCTGTGTTAGTCGAAGACATTGGTTCTTGCTGTCAGAATTGAAAATAGATATACGGCGTACGATCAAACACGCCAAGAAAAAACAGAGCGAACAGCGCCAGCGAGTAGATTAGCCAACGAGTTGTTTGCGTATATTGCTGAAGTACACCGGGGCTGTCACCACCGATAATTTCCATGCCTACAACGCACAAAGGAATAATGGCAACGGGGTACCATGACGGGACAGTTCCAGCTGCCATTTGCGTGGGCGACCAGTAGGCAATCCTTTCAAAAATCGTCATCGCGGTTGCCACGGAATCTGCTCGAAACAAGATCCACGTCGCGCAGATCATGTGAAAACAAACCATTGCGTTCAACTGTTTCGACCACCATGAACCACGAAACGGGGCAGCGACAAAATACAGTATTCCATTCAGTCCGCCCCAAATCACAAACGTCCAGTTGGCTCCATGCCACAGTCCACTTATCAGAAATGTCAGCAGAATATTCAGCACGTGTCTGAATCCCGAAACGCGTGCTCCTCCAAACAGTCCAATGTAAACATATTCGGAGAACCAGGCGGACAGAGAAATGTGCCAGCGATGCCAGAATTCACGTGGAGACTCCGATAGATAGGGACTGCGGAAATTCTGCGTCAGACGTATTCCAAACAACGCCGCACAACCAATTGCAATCCATGTGTACCCAGCAAAATCGCCGTAGATCTGAAACGCGAATCCGTATGTCGCCATCAGAAGCTCAAACCCGGAAGCCGATTCCGGCTGATTATAGACGCCATCAACGAATGCAGTGAGGTTGTCGGCCACCACGCTTTTCAAAAGAAAGCCGTAAAGAATACACCTCAATCCATGTCGTGCAGAATCGATCTCAAGTCGACGAGCCTTCTGAAGTTGAGGAAGCAGGATATGAGCTTTCTCAATTGGCCCGGCGACAAGTTGAGGAAAGAAAGCAACAAACAGAAAGAAGTCCAACGGTTTCGAGCACACATCGCATTTGCCGCGATACACATCAATGGTGTAGCTCAAAGTCTGAAACGTGTAGAAGCTGATACCCACAGGAAGCACCACGTGCAGCGTGCTCCAGCCGGCGCGGTATCCAAGCATTTGAAGCATCGTCGCGGTCGACTCTGCAAAGAAGTTCAAATACTTGAATGTGCAAAGCAACCCCAGGTTCACGCACAGGCTTACAGCCAGCCACCGCTTCTTCTGCGAATCAGCTGCAGACGAACCGATTTTTAATCCGCACTGGTAGTCAACCAGACTTGAAATCAGGATCAAGCCCAGAAAACGCCAGTCCCACCAACCATAGAAAACATAACTTGAAGCCAGCAAAATTCTGTTGCGGTTTTTTTGCTTGCGGCAAAGCCAATATGCGACAAACACCAACGGCAGGAAGATGCAGAAAACAAGACTATTGAAAACCAAAAGTTACTCCCATTGTTCTACTTACCAATTGTTATTTCAGGAGTTGAAACTTAAGGGGTGGCGATCAGTTATTCAACCTCCCTTGTAACACTTTCCCGCTGCCGTTGACACCGATGGTTTTCGCTCATGATGCCAAAACAAGTACCTGTCCATCTTTACCGCAGTCCATAGCTTCACAGGCTCTCCACGAAATGAACGCCATGTTGTTAGAGTCTTACTCAAAATGATGCGTGCTCGGTGCGCATGTTGGTCGCAGCGACAACGGAGCGGCTAGGCGATTTGAACGTCCCATGTCTTGCAGCCAGCCACGCCACTGGGTCAAGGGCGCAGCCCTTGTTAGGCAAACGGCTCTAAGTTTGATGATGTCTCCCGGCGAGATTTCCTCCTGCCTGAACAGTTGATTCACTCCATTGGGTTTTGTCGTCAATGTCTGAAAATTACTCCTGCGAATCCGTGGCTCTGCTTTCGCAGGATTTGCGTCTGCAGGACCCTGATTTCGGGCCCCAGACGGGGCGGAAGCGAACACTGTGAACTTACGAGGTAATCTGCTGGTACGCCTGCGGTGTAGCACAGGAAGAAGAACTGCTGTCACACATCAATCAGGGAATTTAGTTCGCGGAGCATTTCGTTGCATCATCTGCCAGGGATGTGTCAGAGTTCTTTATTGCGGGCCATGCACTTCATGATTGTTTGCCGCAATCCCGGCCAGACTCAGGAAGAAGCCGAGCTGGCTTCCTGATCTTATCTTTCTGGGTTAGAGGGACGTTGCTGGCATCACGCAACAATTGCCGGACGTTGTTTGATCGGTGCGGATTTTTTTTAAATTATTTCCGGCGATGCAGATCCGGTTGCAGGTCTGCAAGGCGAAGTTGGTGGCCTGGAAATTTGTATTCACCGCCGATTGTGTGTCACATTGGCACTCATTCATCCAGATGTTGAGTCAACCTGTGACATGTAGGCACGGCCGTTAAACAGTGATGTGTGCATTCGCACGGTGTGTGATTTCTATTGCAACGGTCGTAGTGATAAGGGTGTGCTTGTCGTACGTTGAAAGCTGCGTTCGTGTGTTTATGCAGACTCGTCGATTCATCGAATGTTGGAGCTCGGGTGATATTCCTGCGGGCGGGGAGATCGAGCTTTCAGCTTCTGATTCAGGAAGAAGAAGGAATCGAGTGATGAGGAATACTGGTGGCTTGTTGGCCCTGTTTGTCGGCAGTGTTGTCTGGTTGGGGCAAAGCCAGACTGGCATGGCCGGATTGTTGGATGGGATCAATGGTGGTTGTGCAGATGAAAGCTGTGGAGAGGCCGGATGTGGCGAGTCGTGTTCGTTATTCGAGTGCCAGGGGTTGTCACTGCTTTCGGGCAACGGTGGTACGGGGTTAATTAAGAAAAGCGATCCCTGCTTCAACGACTTTATCAGTCCGATGATCAACTTCGTCTTCTTCGAAGATCCTCGTACAGTCACAGAAGTGCGTCCGATCTTTGTGAACCATTGGGTTCCAAACCGAATTGGAACCGGCGGCGCGGTGCCGGCGGGTGGCACCATTCAGCTTTATGCACTGCAGTTTCGAGCCGCATTGACGGACCGCTTGAGCTTCATCGCGGTTAAGGATGGATTCATTGTTGACAATACCGGTGGAACTCTGAACAGCGTGCTTGACGACGGATGGGCGTCTGTGACTGCGGGGTTGAAGTACAATCTGCTTCGCGATACCGACAGTGGCAGCCTGTTATCGGCGGGCTTTACCTATGAAATACCAATCGGAAGCCAGAAGGCTCTGCAGGACGTAGGTGACGGAGAATTTCACTTCTTTTTGACAGGCGGTAAACGATTTCTGGACGGAGACGCACATGTTCTCAGCAGCCTGGGTTACCGAGTTCCGGTAGATAATGGAGTACAGAATACTGCGATTCACTGGTCGAATCACATTGACTATCGCGTCACTGATCGCACTTACCTGTTTACCGAATTCGCGTGGTGGCACTGGACTGAAGACGCTGGCGCCGGGCTGCCGGGAATTGCCGGACAGGACCTGTTCAACCTGACGTCAACCGGCGTTCAGGGACAGGATCTGCTTACTCAAAGTGTGGGAGTAAAATTCAAGCCTCAA
>CALFSX010000181.1 GCA_937916515.1 uncultured Planctomycetaceae bacterium
CCTGATTGTGTTGGATATCAGCGACCCGGCGAATATCACCCAACTCGGAGTCTTTAATACACCCGATTTTGCAAATTCAGTTCAGGTTGTGGGCGACGTGGCCTATATCGCCGATGGGGGCACTGGTCTGGTTGTGTTGAATGTGGATGTGACACTCAGCGTCCGTGCCACGGGAACGATCACCAACGACGACACGGCGACAGTGAGCGTTGGTGATGTCACGATGGCCGAAGGTGACAGCGGCTCAACAATGTTCACTTTCAACGTGTCTCTGGACAATCCGGCGGACCAGAATGTGACGTTTGATTTCGCGACCGTGGGTGATACAGCTGTGGCCGGCAGTGATTTCACGGCGGTCAGTGGTTCCGGCGTAATCCCCGCTGGTCAGACGCAGACAACGATTGAGATCGAAGTCAGCGGCGACACCATGCTGGAAAGCGATGAACAGTTCGTTGTGGAACTGGCCAATCCGCAGGCCGGTGGCCTGGCGGTCGAATTGGCTTCTGCCACCCTCACGGAACTTGGCACATTTGATACCCTGGGCAGTGCATACTCTGTTCAGTTGGTCGACGACGTAGCGTATGTTGCCGATTTAGGCGGTGGTCTGGTTGTGCTGGATGTCAGTGACCCGGCTAACATCAGCCGGCTCGGTGCCTTTAATACACCTGGTTTAGCACGGTCTGTTCAGGTGGTGGGCAGTGTGGCTTACGTTGCGGATGACTCGGCCGGTTTGGTTGTGTTGGACATAAGTGACCCTGCCAACATCACCCAGCTCGGTGCCTTTAATACAGGTGGTTTAGCTCTATCTGTTCAGGTGGTCGGCAACCTGGCATATGTCGCCGATGGATCAAGCGGTCTGGTTGTGTTGGATATCAGTGACCCTGCCATCATTACCTAGTTCGGTGCCTTTGATACCCCTGCGTTTGCAAACTTTGTTCAGGTTGTGGGCAGCGTGGCGTATGTCGCCGATAACGGGACCGGTTTGGTTGTGTTGGACATAAGTGACCCTGCCAACATCACCCAGCTCGGTGCCTTTAATACAGGTGGTTTAGCTCAATCTGTTCAGGTTGTGGGCAGCGTGGCGTATGTCGCCGACTTTTCGACCGGTCTGGTTGTGTTGGATATCAGTGACCCGGCCAACATTACCCGGCTCGGTGGCTTTGACACGCCCGGTTCACCTTTGGGTGTTCATGTGGCGGGCGACGTGGCTTACGTGGCCGATGGGACAAGCGGCCTGATTGTGCTGAACGTCAGTGACCCGGCCAATATCACCGAACTCGTCACCTTTGATACACCTGATTTCGTACGAACTACTGAGGTGGTGGGCAACGTGGCGTATGTCGCCAATTCAAGCACTGGTCTGGTAGTGTTGGATGTGAATGTGACACGAAGCAGCAGTGCCACGGGAACGATCATCAACGACGATACGGCTACGCTTAGCATAGCGGATGTCACAGTAGCCGAAGGCGGCGGCCTGTTGTTCACCGTTTCGCTGGACAACGCTGTCCAGGGGGCGTTTGATGTCAACGTTAGCTTCACGGATGGCTCAGCAACCGGTGGCACTGACTACGATAATACAGCCGTCACACTGAACTTCGCTGGCACCGCCGGTGAGACACAACAGTTCACGGTCACAACAACCGATGATACCCTGGTCGAAGCCGATGAAACTTTCACGGTGAACCTCAGCGCCACCAATGTTCTGGTCACCGCTTCCGACACGGCCATCGGCACGATCACCAGTGACGACGTTCCGTCAGTCAGCGTCGCTGATGTGGCTGCTGTTGCGGAAGGCACTGATGTTGTCTTTACCGTGTCACTCGATCAGGCTCCTCTGGCCGATGTGACTGTCGACGTCATCACGGCGGACGGTACCGCTGTTGCGCCGGGCGACTACACGGCATTGACAACTCAGACGCTGACATTCCGCCCCGGCGAGGCTCTCAGTCAGACCGTAACTGTCACAACGATTGACGATAGTGAATTTGAAGGCGATGAAACCTTTGTACTTGATCTGTCGAACGTATCCGGCGGCGTTATCGCGGATGCTCAGGGAATCGCGACACTGACCAGCGAAGATGCCGACCCCGATCCGGATCCATCGCTGACAATCTCACCAGACGGCACGACGACCTCCAGTAATCCAATCACGTTTACGTTCCAGTTCAGCGAACTGGTGACGGGCTTCGATATCAGTGACATCACCGTGACTAACGGAACCGCACGCACGTTCACTGAAATCGACGGTGATACATTCACGTTGACCGTCGTACCAACCGCACATGGAGCCGTTACCGTAAGTGTTGCCGCTGATTCAGTCCTCGATTCCGGCAGTCAGGGAAATGCAGCCGCCTCGGCAACTGTGACCAGCAATATCGATCCCGCCGCCGCCGTTCCGATTCTGGATGCGATTCCGCGGTTCCCAGATACAACACAACCGACCGTGACATGGCAGCCAGTGGATGGAATTACAACCTACGAAGTTTGGTTCACGCGACGGTTTCCCGCGTCATCTCGCATTCTTCAGGCAGATTCGATTGTGACCTCAACGGCCTTCACGCCGCCGACAGATCTGGATCCGGGCCTTTACAGGTACTGGGTTCGCACAATCGACAGCACTGGAGCAGCAGGACCGTGGTCTGCTAACAACGAATTCGAGATTCGACCCACGCTGCAGAACACGGACGTGCGGACATTCGAGCAGCGACCGACATTTAGATGGGACGCGATTTCAAATGCTCCAGGGTATGAGATCTTTATCCGGACCGTAACCGGAGATATTCGCCTAACAAATATCACAGAAACGTCTTACACGCCAACCGTAGATCTGGCCGTTGGTCCGATTCGCTGGTGGATCAGAACTTCAGACGCGATCAGCAACAGAGGCTGGAGTGATGTTGGACTGGTAGACGTCCGCGCAAAAGCCCTGTCCGCAAACAGCACAAGTATCACATGGACTGCGGTGACGGGTGCCGGGCGCTATATTTTGCACGTGCAGAATCTTGACACTGGTGCTGTCACCATTCGTGAAGATCTGCTGACCGGAACCTCGTATACTCCGGCAACGTCTTTGGCCAGCGGCAACTATCGCATGTGGGTGAAGGCGATTAACGCCCAATCCAATCTGTTTAGCTCGGGACTGTGGAGTGAATACTTCAATTTTTCAGTTGCTGCTGGATCGAAGGAAGGCAGTGATGAGAGCATCCTGACGTCGCTACGAGCCGCCACAACCGAAACGATAGCGACCTCAGTTGAAGGAAACCTCCGTCTCTTGCAGGCAGAGGAAAAAGCTCCGGTCGTGTCCGTTACAAAGTCGAACTCCATCAAGACTAGCACCGCTGAACAAGAAGCTTCCCCAACACTGGAAACGGATTCGTCTGTCGAGGACGAACTAACGTTCCTTGACGTTGTGATGGGCGAAACCATCTCACTTGGCGCTTTGATCGAGTCTTAAGAAGTCGGATGAGATTCGGTACAACAAGAAGAAAAAGGCCCACAGGAGAAAAATTGCGGTGCCTACAGAAAGTGATGGCCCTTTCCGGCGAAAGGGCCATCATCAGGCAAAAATCAACTGCGAACAAAGCCATTCACCACATCAACAAGCCCAACCTGACCCGCGGCGGAGCCACCCGTACCTAACTCCACACCGCCGCCATATATTTGATTCTGAACGGTGAGGGACACAAATGACGAACTCGCAGTCATCTCGAACCGGACTACGAACGGCCATTATTTACGCTTCCGTACATCACGACAACACCGGCAAAATCATCGAAGTTGAAGTAGGGTGGGCATCGGGGACAACGGCAAAAGGACAGATGATTAGTTGCCCGTTTCCCAATGAAATCACGCGGGACACAGCGTTCGCGGTCCACGTTAAAGTCAACTCGCTCAGTTGGACGAGCTGCTACGGCCCGGCAGAGTCGAAGGCATGTCGTGCTAATTGTTATATTTGGGCAAACACCCTTTCAAAATCCACTCGATGGCGTACACGAGGAACTGGGCTTTTGCATTGCTGACACCGTGGCCGGAGCTGCTGTAGGGTGGGCATTGCCCACCAATTCATTGGGGCATCTGTACCTTGTGGACAATGCCCACCCTACAGCCACGGCCCAACCTGCAACTACTTCTTCTGCGTCGGCACATACCCTTTCCAAATCCATTCGATGGCATGGGGCAGGAACTGGGCTTTGGCGTTGCGGACGCCGTGGCCGGAATTCTGGCAGAACAGGTATTGGTACTCGTAGCCCTTCGCCTTCAGCACCTTCGCCATGCGATGGTTGGCTTCCACCCAGTCGTGCATGTCATCACGCATGACGTTGGGATTAAAATTGTCGCGGTCACCAATGGCCATGAAAATTCGAAGCGGCTTCTTCGGGCTTTCCGGAATCAGCTTATCGTGAAAGTCCCACGCTCCGCCGGGTGTTTCGGGATTGAACGGCCATTGCTGATTCACGAAAGTGCCGGACGTCGTCAACACGCGGTGATACAAATCCGTGCGATACCATGCCATGATCAGTGCCGCCGAACCTCCGGAACTACTTCCCATGGCCGCGCGACCATTGGGGTCTTTGGTCAGTTTCACGTTGCAGTTTTTCTCCACGCGCGGCAGCACTTCGGTTTCAATGTACTCGGCGAACAGCCCTGACATTGTGTCGTATTCTTTTCCCCGCTGGTGGCCCTGAGCATCGCCGCCGCCGTTGGCAACCATGATGGCGATCATCGCTGGAACACGCTTCTGAGCAATCAGGTTGTCAAGAATATGCGGCACCGTCATATCGGGTTTCCCTTTCGGACCGTCATGAATAACCATGAACGGCGCTTCAATGCCCGGCTGATATTGTGCGGGAACATACACGGTGATCGTCCGCTGATAGTCGATCTCGTGAGTTTCAACGATCAGCGTTTTGGGGTTCGCTGGATCCACGGTGCCGAAGACTTCTCGAGCAATCCCTGGATTCAACAGTTTGGTGTCTTTCGAATCGATCGTGAACTGTTGCACCCTGCCCTGCGGTACGCCTTCGCCAACTTTGTTTTCCGAAGCCGGTGTGTATTCGGGCCCGATCAGAAAATTGCCGTCAACATCCAACGGCGGATTCAAACCGGGTTTCGCATCCAGCCGAACGAAGGTTGGTGACCCCGGAGCATCAAACTTGCGGGTTGGTGGTGTTGGACGTTTTTGCTGTGCGGCAACGGAAAATTCCGATGACAGAAACGAGAATGTCAGAAGTAAAATAAGTCTCGTCATCCGCTGCTTAGTCATAATTACCTCGTCAAGTTAAGAAAACGATCTGGCCGCGCAGGATTGCACGTTCAAGCATTGGACTCATTGGGGCTTTGGGAATCAAGCAGCGTGGTTTCAGTCAATGAATCGTGAAGATGGCATCTGGCTTCAAAAATGGCTGTCTTGCTCAGAAAAAGAACGGGAAGTAAGCCTTGCGGCATTCGTTTCTTAACAGCCAAGTCGACCGGACTATTGCACTCTTTTGGAGGAAATGTGGCTTGTAGAAAGACTTTAAGATACAATCGAAGTCCCTCCCTGTTGAACTCCCTCGCACTCTTCCCGCCTCGCAGATCGAATCCACTGCAATGAACGCCCGCCTCACAACTCTGCTTGCCGCGATGCTGTTTCCTTCCATTCACAGTTTGCTGTCTGCTCAGGACACTGCAACACAGCCTGTCGACAAAGCCGGTCTTGATTTCTTCGAAGCAAAGATTCGGCCCGTGCTGATCGCGCACTGTTACGAATGTCACTCCGCCGAAGCGAAAAACGTGAAAGGTGGGCTGCTGCTGGATTCTCGCGAAGCCGCGCACAAGGGTGGTGATTCTGGTCCGGCTGTTGTACCGAAAGATGTCGACGAAAGTCTGTTGATCGGCGCGTTGAAGTATGACGGCTTTGAAATGCCACCGAAGGGCAAACTGCCTGATGCGGTGATTGCTGATTTTGTGAAGTGGGTCGAAATGGGAGCACCCGATCCTCGCGATGGCGAAGTTACGGAAAGCACGATCGACTTTGACCAAGCGGGCCAGCACTGGGCGTATCAGCCGATCACTTCGCCTGAACTGCCGGCCGTTCAACGCACTGATTGGCCGGCAAACGACATCGATCACTTCACGCTGGCGAAGATGGAAGAACTCAAGCTGCAACCTGTGGACAAAGCGGGCAAGCGAGAATTGATTCGGCGAGCCACCTTCGATTTGATCGGACTGCCGCCGACTCCGGAAGACGTTGCCGCTTTTCTGGAAGATGATTCGGACGATGCGTTTGCGAAGGTGATTAACCGGTTGCTGCAGTCACAACACTACGGCGAACGCTGGGGCCGCTACTGGCTGGATGTGGCTCGGTATTCTGAAGATCAGGCTCACACGTTTTCGGTGACGGCCAACACCAACGGGTTTCGATATCGCGATTGGGTTGTCGCTGCGTTCAACAATGACATGCCGTATGACAAGTTCGTGCGAATGCAGATTGCCGGTGACTTGATTGGCTCGGAATCAGAGGAATCGTACGACCATCTTGTGGCGCTGGGGTTCTTTGGCCTGGGAGCTCAGTACTATAAAAACAGCGATGCAGCAAAAGCGGCGGCCGACGAACTGGATGACCGAGTCGACACGCTGACACGCGGCTTTCTGGGGCTGACCGTATCGTGTGCTCGGTGTCACGATCACAAGTTCGATCCCATTCCGACTCAGGATTATTACTCGCTGGCCGGCATCTTTCGCAGTTCAAAGCTGCACAATGCTCCACTGTGCGAAGCGTCAGAAGTGGAAGCCTACAACGCCGGACAGCGGCGAATTAAGAGCACTGAAGAAGACATCAAAAAGTTTCTGGCCGAAGAAAAGACAACCGCCGCAGAAACCAAGGTCGGCGAAACAGCGAAGTACGTTGAAACCGTGTGGCGGTATCAAACGGCCAAGGCGAACGGCCAACCCGCCAAAACTGCGGAGCTCGCTAAGCAAGCCGATGTCAACGAATTCCTGCTGAAACGCTGGATCAACTTTCTTGAGGCAAAGAACAAAGGCAAGGTCAGCGCGCTGGATGATTGGTTCGACTTGAAGCCGGAAGGCGGTGCTGTCGCAGACGTTGTTCCGGCGGAAGTGACGACGGTTGCGAATGAGTTCCAGCAGTATATTCAGCAGCTGCTGGATGTTCGCGATGGCGTCTCGACGACTAACCTCGTCGACGCCGGTGATGGAACTGCTAAGCCTCACCGGCCCGGCAGTCCTCGATTTGTGTCGCCGCTTGTCACGAAGGTGCGGCCAACGGCGGGCATCGATATCGACATCACCGGAGCCAAGCAGTTATTTCTGGTGGTGTCTGAAGGAGGCAACGGCAACAGTTGCGACCATTCTGATTGGCTGGCCCCAACACTTATTGGCGACAAAGGCGAACTAAAACTGACCGAAGTGACGTGGAAGTCGCTGGACGGATTTGGCGGCGGCAAGATCGATCGCAACTACGAAGGCAAGCCGCTGAAGGTCGGCGGCAAGGCTTACGACAACGGCATCGGCGTGCATGCTCCGTGCGTGATTGCGTATGACCTGCCCGAAGGTTATCAACGCTTCAGAGCAACCGGCGGCTTGGACAACAGCGGTTCCGATCAGGGCGGTTGCGGCGAACAGGCGTCCGTGCAGTTCAGCGTCTACACCGAACAACCTGCCGAAGGACCGATCAGTCCGGGCAAGGATGTGCTGTCGATCGTGCTGGGCAAGGATGGCCCTTTCGCCATCAGCGATGACGACCTGGAAAACTTTCTGACCGGCGACAAACGCGATCAGCTGATCCAACTGAAAGCCGACTTCGAAGACGCAAAAAAGACCGCTCCGCCGATGTACGCGGTCGCTCACAGTTATGCCGAAGCCAAAGCCGAAGACATGCGAGTTTTCGTGCGAGGCAACCCGGCGCGACAGCGCGAAGTGGCTCCGCGACGTTTTCTGCGAGTCCTTGCCGGCGAAGATCGTGCTCACTACACAGAAGGCAGCGGTCGCCGAGATCTGGCGGACGCGATTACTCGGCCAGACAACCCGCTGACCGCGCGAGTTATCGTGAACCGCATCTGGCAGCATCATTTTGGTCGAGGCATCGTGGGCACGCCCAGCAACTTCGGCCAGCAGGGAGAACCGCCCACTCATCCGGCGTTGCTGGACTACCTGGCGGCGCGATTTATTGAATCCGGCTGGTCCATCAAATCACTGCACCGCGACATCATGCTGTCGGCGACGTATCAGCTAAGTACCGCCAACCACGAAGCGAATGCTCAGATCGATGCGGACAACCGATTCGTCTGGAGAATGAATCGGCAGCGTCTGGACGTCGAAGCCTGGCGCGACGCGTTGCTGGATGTGTCGGGGAAACTGGATCGCAGCATTGGAGGTCCTTCAACAAACCTCGCCGATGTCAACAACGTTCGCCGCACGGTTTACGCGAAAGTCAGCCGCCACGAACTCGACAACCTGCTGCGAATGTTCGACTTTCCCGACGCCAACATCACCAGTTCCAAACGCAGCGAAACCACGGTGCCTCAACAGCAGCTGTTCGTGCTGAACAGCCCGTTCATGGTGGAACAGGCGAAGGCCTTTGCCGCTCGACTGCACACAGAGAAACCGGACAGCGATGAAGACCGAATTCAACGAGCCTTCGCGCTGGCCTATGGTCGGCCGCCGATGCAACGCGAACTGGAAATCGGCCTGACGTATCTAAACAGTGAAAGAGATCCGGACAACAAACTGACGCAGTGGGAAAGTTACGCTCAGGCGCTGCTGGGGGGGAATGAGTTTATGTATTTGGATTAGCAGGATGGCGAAAATGTAGGCGAGTCGCTCCGCGACTCGCGGAATTCAGTGTCGCAGAGCGACACTGCCACGAATCTCACGTTGCGAAGAATAAATATGAATTTACCACAACAACATTTCGGCATGACTCGCCGCGAATCCCTGCAGCGCATGGGCACTGGGCTCGGCGTGCTGGGCCTGGCGGGCATTCTGGCTCAGGACGGAACTCTGGCCAGCGCCGCGGATGCAACCGGTGCCAGCCCGCTGGCTCCCAGGGCCGCTCACTTCGCACCCCGAGCCAAACACATCATCCACCTGTTCATGAATGGCGGGCCATCGCAGGTGGATACGTTCGACCCGAAACCCGCACTCACGAAATACAACGGCCAGCGTCCTCCCACAGCCGATCTGAAAACGGAACGCAAGACCGGCGGGCTGATGATGTCGCCGTTCAAGTTTCAGAAGTACGGCGAATCGGGGATCGAAGTCAGCGACCTGTTTCCACACGTTGGTGAATGCATCGATGACATCTGCGTCATCCGCTCGATGCACACAAACATTCCCAACCACGAACCATCGCTGCTGATGATGAACAGCGGTGAAACTCAGCCGACTCGACCCGCGATGGGATCGTGGCTGCTGTATGGGCTGGGCACCGAAAACCAAAACCTTCCCGGCTTTGTCGTGCTGTGTCCCGGGAAGCCGGTCGTGGGGCCTCAGTTGTGGAGCAACAGTTTTCTGCCCGGCGTTTTTCAGGGCACGCACATCAATCACGCCAACAGCGTTGATCCGAAGAAAGTCATTCAGCATATTGACAACTCGTACTTAAGCAGCACTGGTCAGCGTCGACAGCTGCATCTTTTGAAACAGATGAACGAACTGCATCTGGAACGACGCGGCGGACACGACAATCGCCTGGAAGCTCGCATCGAATCGCTGGAAATGGCGTTCCGTATGCAGACGGAAGCTCAAACCGTGTTCGATCTGGCAAAGGAAACCAAAGAAACGCGAGAAGCCTACGGCACGGGCCAGTTTGCCAACGGCTGTCTGGCCGCAAGACGACTGGTTGAAAGCGGCGTGCGAATGGTGCAGGTCTACTACGGCAATGGCCAACCCTGGGACGATCACGGCAACATCAAAGACCACGCCAACAAAGCCAAAGACGTCGATCAGCCCATCGCCGCGCTGATCAAGGATCTGAAACAACGCGACTTATTGAAGGACACACTAATCATTTGGGGCGGTGAATTCGGCAGAACTCCGGTTGCAGAAAACGGCAACGGTCGAGACCACAATCATCACGGCTTTTCGATGTGGCTGGCTGGTGGCGGAATCAAAGGCGGCATGACGTACGGTTCAACCGACGAATTCGGATTCGCGGCCGTCGAAAACAAAGTCCACGTCCACGACCTGCACGCCACAATTTTGCATTTGATGGGGCTCGACCACGAAAAGCTAACCTTCCGCTACAGCGGCCGAGACTTCCGCCTGACCGATGTGCATGGTCGAGTCGTCCATGAACTGTTCGCGTAAGCCCTGATAAGAACGATTAGATGCCAGTGAATCGAATCAGAAACCTGATCCCCGGATTTCTTTCAGTCGCGGCGGTGTGCCTGGCGCTGGCATTGGGGCAATTGGTTGTTGCACAGGATGCGGTTGAGACAACTGCGGAAGAACAGTTCTTTGTTGATCAAATTCAACCGCTGCTGAAGCGGCATTGCTATGAATGTCATTCGCATGATGCTGGTGAATTCGGCGGCGGGCTATCGCTGGATTCGAAAAGTGGCTGGCAGAAAGGTGGCGATCACGGGGCGGCTGTTGTTCCGGAAAAGCCTGACGACAGTCTGCTGATTAAAGCCGTGCGCCGCGAAAGCGAAGACCTGCAGATGCCTCCGGATGAACGACTGCCAAAGAAGTCGGTCGCGTTGTTGGTGGAATGGATCGAACAAGGCGCTGTCGATCCGCGGAAGCCGGTAACGCAAAGTGAACCGACCAGCGATCCGCTCGACTGGTGGTCTCTGCGGCCGCTGCCTGCCGCAACAGTTGCGGCCGACATCGGCGACTTTGGTTACATTGCTGACCACGGTGCGAAGACTGCGGACTTAGATCGCGCCCCCCACAGGCAGTCGCCGCAAGCATCCATCGACTTCTTTGTTGACCGACAGCTGAAACGCGCGGAGCTCACGCCTATTCTGCCTGCTGATCGCCGAACGTTAATCCGTCGGGCGTACTTCGATCTTCACGGCTTACCGCCGACTCCGGACGAAGTCGATGCCTTCGAAAACGATGACAGCCCCGATGCGTGGGGGAAGCTTGTGGACCGTCTGCTGGCTTCGCCGCTATACGGAGAACGGTGGGCTCGGCACTGGCTGGACACCGTTCACTTCGCGGATACTCACGGTTGCGAACACGACGTGTTTCGACCGAACGCCTGGCGGTATCGCGACTATGTGATTGACAGCTTCAACCGCGACACATCGTGGCCACGCTTTATTCGCGAACAATTGGCAGCTGACCACTTCTTTCCGGAAGAAAGTCATCTGATCGCGGCGTTGGGCTTCATCGCGGCAGGACCGCTGGAACTCAGCCGAGCCTCAACGGCGCCAGTCACGTTCGACTATCTCGACCGCGACGACATGGTGACGCAGACAATGGCCGCGTTCGCCAGTTCGACGGCCAATTGTGCTCGCTGCCACGACCACAAATTCGATCCGATTACTCAGGAAGATTACTATTCGCTGCAAGCCGTGTTCGCTGGCATCGGCAAAGGCGACGTCGAATTCGACGCCGACCCAGCGATCGCCTCGCAACGTCGACACTACACAGCTTTGATTGACCAGGCAAACCGCGGACAGTTTGACAGCAGCCTGTCGGACGAAGTAGCCAGCATCGCGAGTGGCTGGGAGGACCTCGCCAGCAAGCATCCCGCCGTGTGGACAACGCTTCGCCCGTCGGCGTTTGTGTCTTCCGATGGAGCCACGTTGAAGCGTCTTGAGGACGATTCGCTGCTGGCATCTGGTCATCGTCCGGACACCGACACATACACCATCAGCGCGCCGTTGCCGCTGACAAAATTGTCGGCTGTGAGGCTGGAAGTTCTTCCCGACGAAAGCCTGCCCTTCAAAGGACCAGGCCGATGTGACAACGGCAACCTTCACTTGAATGAAGTGGAAATTTATCTGAACGACAGCGAATCACGACGGCTGAAAATTCGCGGCGCCGTGGCGGATTGGGATCAGGCGGGCTGGACAATTGCTCATTCGCTGGATTCCGACGTCAAAACGGCGTGGGGAATCTATCCCAAAGTGGGCGAAGCGCATCATGCCGTGTTCGAATTCGAAGCAGCGGCGACGTTAAAATCGGACAGTCAGATCACGGTGGTGCTGAAGCAACTGCACGGCGGGTCTCACCTGATCGGTCGCTGCCGATTGTACGTCACAGATGCTGACGGAGCTGCCGCCAAAGTTGTTCCTCAGGCGGTTGCCGCGGCGTTGCGGGTTAGCAAACCAGAACGAACTGCTGAACAACAAGCCGCCGTGATTTCGTTTGCCGTGAAGTCCGTTGCCGAACAGAAGCTGGCAGAATTGCCGGCGCTGTCGTCCGTGTATGCAGCGTCGAAGTTCTATTCGCGTTCCGCAAAGCTTGCTCAACCGATGACGCCCAACGTGGTGCATGTGCTGCACCGAGGCAGCATCGACAAGCCCGGAGCCGTTGCGGGGCCAGGATCTTTGTCGGTGATCACCGCGTTGCCGGGTCGGTTTGCCGTTTCGGACGCGGCTGACGAAATGCTTCGGCGAGCTGCCCTGGCCGAGTGGCTGGCCGCCCCTGAAAATCCGCTCACGTGGCGCAGCGTGGTGAATCGCGTTTGGGCGTATCACTTTGGACGCGGCATCTGCGACACACCAAACGACTTCGGCCGCATGGGTGGCACGCCTTCTCATCCGGAACTTCTTGACTGGCTGGCGGTGTGGTTTCGCGATGATGCCAAAGGTTCGGTCAAGGAATTGCATCGACTGATTCTGATGTCGCAAACTTACCAGCGAAAATCTGGGTTGCACGGCGAATCGGAAGCTGGTGCTGCGGATAAAGCCAGGAACGTCGATCCCAACAATAGATTGCTATGGCGAATGCAGCGCCGCAGTTTAGACGCAGAATCGTTTCGCGACGCCCTGCTGCAAATTTCCGGACGCATCGACCTGGCAATGTATGGCCCCGGCATTCAGCAATTCACGCAGTCGAAGGGAGCTCAGGCCACACCAAAACTGGACTACGACGCCTTCGACTGGAAGTCAGCCGCGGCCGCTCGCCGAAGTATTTACCGAGTCGTCTGGCGAGGCATCGCGGATCCGTTTATGGAATCGCTCGACTTCCCGGATCTCGGCCTGCTGACACCTCAGCGAGGAAACTCAGTGTCGGCTTTGCAGGCTTTGACAACATTCAACAACGACTTCGTGCTGCATCATAGTGAGGTGCTGGCGGATAAACTGACCAGTGAATATCCCAAAGTTGACGAACAGATTCGTCAGGCGTGTCGATTGATTTATCTGAGAGAGCCAACCGCTAACGAACGTCAGCTTCTGGCAGAGTATGCCAACACCCACGGACTGGCGGCGACGTGTCGCATCCTTTTTAACAGCAACGAATTTTTGTTTGTGAATTAACAACTTTTCTACGATGGGCATTCTTGTCCGTCGCGTCGTGCTAATGACCGCCTGAAAGGCCGTCCTACGACTGAAACAAACCCATGCAGCAACCAAGACGACAATTTTTGTGGAACATCGGCGGTGGGTTCGGCGGCCTGGCTGCGGCGCAGATGCTGGACCAGGATGCAGTGTCGGCTGACAATATTCGCCCCAACCCGGAATTCAACGGAGGCCTGCATCATCCGGCCAAAGTCAAACGCGTGATTCAGCTGTTCATGACGGGCGGAGCCAGCCCCATGGATACGTTCGACTACAAGCCGGAACTGGAACGACTGCACGGCCAGAAACTGGGGCCGGCCGAAAAGCCCGAAGGATTCACAGCGCCGGCAGGCGCGATTATGAAGAGTCCCTTCGCCTTCAAGCAACATGGCGAATGTGGTCAGTGGGTCAGCAGCGTGTTTCCTCATCAGGCGGAAGTTGTTGACGACATGGCCTTTCTGATGGCCATGCAGTCGAAGACGAACGTCCACGGACCGGCGACCTACATGATGAATTCCGGTTTTCTGCTGCCCGGCTTTCCGTCTATGGGAGCGTGGATTTCGTACGGGCTGGGAAATCTCACCGACAACCTGCCAACCTTTGTTGTGTTGCCCGATGCGAAGGGATTGCCGTACAACCAGAAGGGACCGTTTTCCTCCGGATTTCTGCCCGCCGTGCACCAGGGCACCGTTATTCGAACCGACGGTGATCAACCTGTGCGAGACCTCTTTGCCGATCCCAAACACGCGTTTGCGTCTCGCGCAGCCGACGCTCAGGGCTTCGATCTGCTGAACAAACTGAACTCCGAACACGCGGCGATGAACCCGGATGATACTCGACTGGAAGCCCGCATTCGGTCCTACGAACTTGCGGCAAAGATGCAGCTGTCGGCCCCGGAAGCCTTCGATGTCGCCAAAGAAACGGCTGAAACTCACAAAGCGTACGGCACGGACAACCCGGTCACCGAAGACTTCGCGCGACGTTGCCTGCTGGCTCGACGATTGGTTGAACGAGGCACTCGTTTTGTTCAGGTGTGGAGCGGTCCGCAGGGAGCCACCGGCAACTGGGACAACCACGGCAGCATTCCCAACGAACTTCCGCCTATTGCCGCTTCGGTTGATCAACCTATCGCAGCGCTGTTGCGAGACTTGAAAGCTCGCGGGCTGTTCGAAGACACGCTGCTGATCTGGACCACCGAATTCGGCCGCACCCCGTTTGCTCAAGGCGGCGACGGGCGAGACCACAACGGCGGTTCGTTTGTGACCTGGCTGGCCGGAGCCGGAATCAAAGCCGGCACCAGCTACGGCCAAAGCGACGACTGGGGTTACAAGGCAGCCGAAGGCAAAACTTATTGCTACGATTTCCACGCGACCGTGCTGCACCTGCTGGGCATCGACCACAAACGCTTAACCTTCCGCCAAAGCGGCATCGACCGTCGGCTGACCGATGTGCACGGCCACGTTGTCAAAGAGATTCTAACATAGCACTTCGCCGTTGGCCTTTTCTACGCGTCTATCAACATCGGCACTGATCAACAACAGCATTCCTTACAATTCACCTCAAAGATCGGTCAACTGATCAAGGCATTCTTCTCGGACCTGATCCATAGAAACAGACCACCAAATGACTGCTCCAGATTTTGCGATTTCCGTTTCTTCTATTTCGAGACTCTTCGCCTTAGCAACAGTCTCCATGCTGTTTCCGACCGCCGGTGTTGCTCAGGAAAAGCCTGCCTCAGCAACAAGAACACCGCTTTGGTCTGAACTGGCTCCCGTTGGCGACGGGACAACAGAAGCCTCGAAGGAAGCAAATGCTTTCATCACCGTACATCATGCCGCACAGCCGACTGGCACAGCCGTTGTGATCTGTCCTGGTGGCGGGTACGGAGGTTTAGTGGTTGGCCCGGAAGGCCACGGCATTGCTGCATGGCTCAACAAACATGGCATTACCGGAGTCGTGCTGGAATACCGTCTGCCGAAAGGACGTCACGCGGTTCCGCTGCTGGATGCTCAACGAGCGATCCGAACTGTGCGAGCAAACGCGAAAGCCTGGAACATCAATCCCGCCAAAATCGGCATCATGGGTTTCTCTGCCGGTGGACATCTGGCATCCACCGCCGGAACACATTTCGAAAATGGAAACGCCACCGCGACCGATCCGATTAATCGCGTGAGTTGCCGTCCGGACTTCACGATTTTGGTCTACCCGGTGGTCACAATGGGTGAGTCAACTCACGGCGGAACAAAGGCGAATCTGCTTGGCAAAGATCCTTCACCGGAACTGCTGAAGTTATATTCCAACGAACTGCAGGTCACCGCCAACACGCCACCCATGTTTCTGACTCACGCACTTGATGACAAACCCGTGCCGCCCGAAAACAGTCGAACTTTGTTTGCAGCCCTGCAGGCCAACAACGTGCCATCAAAGTATCTGGAACTTGTATCCGGAGGCCACGGACTGAATGATTATAAAGGACCAATGTGGGACGCGTGGCAGGAACAATCGCTTGCGTGGCTGGCGGAACGCAATAAATAACAGCGTCGAAGCCATAGCTGAAACAAGCTGCCAGAAAACAGGGCTGTTTGCGGCCAAAGTACAACGACTACAGCTTAGTTCCATTCACCTTAACCCACGGAGTAAACGCTCCCATGGCGTGGTGCTGAATTTTGCGTTTCCAGATGCGGTTGCCGCAGAATGCGAACAGCGTGTCTCCGTCTTTAATCAGCCAGACGCTGCCGGGCCCGTGAGCTTTATCGCCATTGGTTGTGACGCACAGGCTGTCATCGGGTCTCGCCAGAATCGAATGCCCCAGGATATCTTCCATCACGACACTGGCTTTTCCCGCGGCTTCGTAGCACATCAGCTTGCCGGATCTTTCTGAGATCGTGGACACCGTTCCGTCGGCACCGACAGTCACGCAGTGAGCATTACCTGTGTCGGCGGCGAACTTTCTGACCGTGCCATCCAGATCAATGCGATGAATGCGGTTGTTGGTTGTATCCGCGAAGAACACATCACCGGCAGCATTGCAGTTCGGCCCGCGAGTACTCTTGAAACCTTCCGCGACAAGTTGCCAGCCTTCACCGGGAATCAGAATCTCCTGAGCACGCGGAGTACTCGGCCCGGCCTGCACGCGTTCCGGCCAGCCTCGCCACAGATAGCCCATCGCTTCCTGCCAGTGTTCGCTGTAGCCCGCCACGTGCCGTCCGTCGCCCCGGAATCAACCGTCTCAAGAACCTGCTTCGGAGCGTTCACAGGATTGATGGAATAGTATCCCCAGCGTCGGCTGGCCCCGGAGCGACTGTACGCAATACGCCGAAGACGGTAAGAAGTGTGGTGTCATGAAATTCAATCGTGGGGCAGGCATGTTGTCAGAACGTAGAGCAGTTCAAAAACTTATTGGGTCGAATCTATTCCACCACCAGTCGTCTTGATTCAATGGCTGCATGGCCCGACTTGCGAAACGGTCGAGGCATGGGCTGAGCGGCTCCGTTCCGGTCGATCGTCCGACATCGCACAATGTACTCACCGGCTGGCAACCCCGGATGCAAACAGGCCCAGTGCGATTTGGCAAGTCGTAGCGGCCAGTGGCGAGGTTCGAGTTGCGCGGAGAAAGAATGCGAGTTTCGAAGTTGATGCGCGTCACGGATTTCAGTGTTCCAGTCGCCCGGTAGTTTCAGAATTTCAGCGTCTCGCCAAGGCGCGTCCCGGAAGTATTGATCTTCAGAAGGCCACGGGGACGACTTGTCCTGAATCCAAATCTGAACTTTCGCCAACCCGGAAACTCCTGATTGAGCCCAGCCCGTAATCGGTATCGGCTGATGTTGGGACATCTTTTCTGGCAGCGACAGCGTGGCACAGAAAGTCTTTAAGTCACTGTCTACATCATTGTTTTGGTCGGCATATGTATCATTGGCATGGGAAATGTTGGACAGAACCAAATGAGTCAGCCATTTCACACTCTTAAATCCATAAGCTTCCGGGACGACAACGCGGACCGGACCGCCTCGTTCAGGCGACAGCCATTCTCCGTTTAACTTAAAGCACAATATCACAGGCGGTAATTCGTTAGTGTCCTCCAGAACTCGGCCGATGGGCAGCGAACTGCGAAACATCTGTTTCTCGTCATGATTGTGATATCCGTGGTAGAATACTCGCCGCAGGTTTTCTTTCGGCTGTGTCAACCACACAATATCTCGCATCGGCACGCCTTCCCAAATGCCCATCCCCAATGGGCAACCGATATTCAGGCAGGTCATCACCTTCGCGAAACGAACGACTTTGGTGCGAGCCAATTTCATGAGCGCAGGGAAATCAAATTTATTACCCCGTTCACTGGAAATCTCATTGCCCAGTGTCGCGGGATGCTCAGAGTCGCTGACGACCTGAAGTTGCCATGTGTCTCGAGTTAGACCTACCTCTGCACGTCTTTCGTCTGACAGCGAGGCGGTTTTGGCTTTCCTCGCGAAACGTCACGAAACTTGTCTGAGGGAGTCAACCATGACTCCATGCTGGCGATCGCTGATCGCAATCCAGGCTCATCATGTGCGTCTTCAGCAAACAATGGCAACGTCTGCAACGCTGCCACACCAACGCTACCCATCTTCAGGAAATATCGGCGAGTCAATTCAAGGTGATCGTTTACCAATTCCTGAACATCACGTCCGTTTGAAAGCTGATTCCTGTTCATGGACGCCTCACGATTCTGGTGGATAGCTGAAAACGTTTATGCTGCAAGGTGTTAAGCGTTTGATCACTTTGGCGTCGCTTCACCATGGGGATAGCGGTAGTCGGCCTTGTCGTCAGTGGAAACTTTGCGCGTGGATCCGTCCGCCAGTTTGTAGAGGTACAGCTTACCTCCCGCGTGATAGATGATCTCGCTGGCGTCTCTTGTCCAGCGGGGATACGCGAACCAGATGTTCTTTCGTTCTTCATTGGCGAAGGGCTTAAAGTTGGTCATCGTTCGCTTCGTCGCATCGAAATCGGCGATGTACAGCGTGCGACCGGGCATCGAATGCACAAACCCTGTCTGGTACTCGAAACAGACTTTTGTTTCGTCGGGTGAAAGGCTGATGCGAGCAAGCACTCCGGTTTTGTCCAGGTCACATTGAACGCGTTCGAACTTTGGATCGCCGCCCGGATTGGGTGTCATCAGGTAGTAGCCGCGTTTGCGCTTTGGTGGCGTTGAACCTACGAGAATCCGGCCGTCTATCAGACATGTGAAGCTCCACGCGTGGTAGCTGTTGCCGGTCAGAGCAATTTCTTCGCCAGGTTTGCCGCCGATTTTTCCAGCAATTACCTGGTAAGTATTCTTCTGTGGGTGTTTGCGGTTCCAGATCGGCGTGTTGGTTCCGTCTCGCGTCCAGGTTTGGTTGAAGTCTGTGTGAGTTCCATCAGTCAGTTGGTGAAAACCTGTGCCGTCCACATTGATGATACAGATGGCCGTCTTCCACTTGCTTACGTCTTTGTCACTAATAAGGCGACGAAAGAACACCAGCCTGTCGTCAGTCTTTGACCATGATGGTTTGAAGTCCCAATGGCCCTTTGTGAGCGGTTCTTTTTCCGGAGTGCCAGGCACGTTCACATGAATCTGCCCGTCTTTGTAGTAGGACGAGCGGTGTCCTTGCACAACACTGTCAGCAGCGGCGTGTGATATGCTCGGCTGAGCAATCGCCACGTGTCCAACGGTGAACGAGATGAGGACAGGAAGCAGAAACTGTGGCGATGTTCTCATCTATTGTTCATATTCAGCTGTTGGTGACGAGGCGGGCTACGTGACAGTGCGAGCCAACACGCTCTGCAAAAGAAATCTACATTGGTTGTCAGGAATTGATTGTCCAATATCTCGCAAATCGACTACAAAATCTAACGAGTCCGTGCCTCAAACCATGTGGGCTCCCGCCCGGAAACGCTCCGTTGTCGCTCTGAATACTTGACTCAATGGTAACAAGCTCGGTTCGATAGAAAGTCTAACAAGTTTCGTTTCTGAAAGTTTGTGGTTGCAGGACGATTCATTCAACGTGGACAAGATGGGACATTACTGCAGTCCACAATCGGCGGGGATTCGACCTTGCTGTGGTCTAAAAAATTTGAAGACAAGGCAACCATCATGAAAATATCAAGCGAAACGACGCTAATCCAGAACGGACAAATTGTTGACGGTACCGGGGCAGCGCCGGTTGCTGATGGCGCGATTGTCATCGAAGGCGGTAAGATTACCTACGTCGGGCCGGTTAAGGATGCTCCGCAGATTTCCGAATCCGCTTTGCGCATTGACGCACAAGGCGGCACCATCATGCCGGGGCTTGTCGAAGCGCACTTTCATGCGACCTACTTCAACATTGCCGCACTTGAAGACCTTGATATCAAGTACCCCGTCGAATACGTGTCGCTGCTCGCTTCGGTGAACACGCGACTGGCTCTCGAATGTGGTTACACAGCAGCGCGATCGGGTGGCAGCCTGTTTAATGTTGATCACTGGCTGAAGAAGGCAATCGAGGAAGATTTGATTCCAGGGCCCCGACTGGCTTCGAGCGGTCGGGAGATCTGTTCTGCGGGCGGACTGATGGACTGGAATCCGGAGTTTCGAAAGATCGGCATGGAAGGGCTGGTCTTCATTGTTAATGGACAGGAAGATGCACGCAGAGCTGTTCGTGCACTGGTCAAAGACGGAATTGAGTGGGTGAAGACCTATCCAACCGGCGACGCCGCTTCGCCGGACGTCAACGACCACCATACGCTGTGCATGACGTTCGACGAAATGAACGCGGTCGTGCAGACGGCTCATAATCATAACCTGAAGGTCACTGGTCACTGCCGAGCCACCGAGGGAATCAAGAACGCCCTGCGAGCCGGTTACGATTGCATCGAACACGGCACGTTTATGGACGACGAGGCCCTGGAACTTCTGCTTGAGCGCGATGTGCCCTGCGTTCCGGCGTTGTATTTTGAAAAGGCAAGCGTCGAACTTGGGCCAGAGTTTGGTTTGCCGCAGGTGGTGATCGATGGCCATCAGGAAACGCTTGACGGAGGCATGGAAAGTGCGCGTCGCATCCTGCGCGCTGGCGGTCGGCTGGGGATGGGGGGCGACTATGGCTTCGGCTGGAATCCGCACGGGGACTACGCCCGCGAACTTACCTTCTTCGTCAACGACGTGGGCCTGACTCCGCTGGAAGTCATCACCTGCGCCACAAAGACCGGCGCTGAGATAATGGGGCGTGGCGATGAGTTCGGTACGCTGGAAACGGGAAAGCTGGCCGACGTACTGATCGTGGATGGCAACGTTCTGGCTGACATCAGCGTACTGGAAGACCGGACGAAATTCCTTGCCGTCATGCAAGGTGGCGTTATGAAAGCTGGTCAGCTTGCCGACCCCTTTCCGACAATTGTGAATTGCGAAAAGTGATCGTCACGCTGCGTCCCGGTTAAACAATTAACCAACTTTCCATCACTGGCCGATCGCGAAAACTGAATACAATTCCAATGAGCACCAACACTGATCCGCTGAAGTACTCTGAGCATGGCTATTGCCTCTTCCCGGATATTCTTGACACCGCGGAAATCGACGCCGCCCGCCGAGAACTTGATGCGTGCATCGGCAATATGCCCAAGCGCATAATGGTTTACAAAGACGGTGTCCATCAGGAAGTTGATGCGCGTCCCGAGTATCTGACTGAGCCACACAACAAGAACCCGTTTTGGTTGCAACTGTGTCGACACCCGAAAATTCTGAACGCTGTTGAAGCAGTGCTCGGTGAGAATCTGATTCTGATAATGTCACACCTGATTGTAAAACCGCCCTGCGATGGACTTTCAGTTGCATGGCACCAGGACAATACCTATTGGCATTCAGTCAAGGGAACTGATGTGGCAACGGTCTGGCTGGCGATCGATGATGCTGATCAGGAAAACGGGTGCATGCGGGTCATTCCAACATCGCATGCAGGCTATCCCGAGATGGATAAGTTCTCGACGGGAGCAAACGACCTGTTGGGACTGACAGTTGAAGTCACGTCAGAAATGGAATCAGCCGCCTTGCCGCTGGAGATGAAAGCGGGCAGTCTTTCGATTCACGATTCTTACGTCGTACACGGCAGCAATGCAAATTTGAGTCAGCGGCGCCGAGCGGCCTACACGATGCGATTCGCCAACGCTAAAACGGTGACGATCGACACATCACAACATTGGGTACCCGTGCATTTGGTTCGCGGTGAAGCCAATGACGCGACAAAATCGTATATTGATAGTCGTTTGCCGTAGGATGGGTGGCTCGCAAGACATCAAACAGGAAAGAAATTGAGCGACCGCTACAACGTCAGTTCAGAGATCTCACCGGTGCTGTCGACAAACGCTGCGGTCTCAACGCCGACTCGATTCAGCATCGTGACGAACAGGTTCGACAGCGGCACGTCTTCTTTGAATTTCAGAAAGCGACCGTGCTGAAATCCCAGTGCTCGCCCACCGGCCAGCACAAGTGGATAGTTCGTGTTGTCGTGGGTATTGCTGTTGCTGCTGCCGTAAAGCACGATCGTGTTGTCCAGCACCGAACCGTTGCTTTCCTGAGCACCCGACAGACGATCAAGGAAGTAGGCCAGCTGCTGAGCCATGAATTGATCCCAGCGCCCGAGTTCTTCCGCGCCGCCTGGTTTGTTCCAGTCGTGAGCCAGGGAATGCAGTGATTTCTTGAAACCTTCCAGCTGCGGAAACTTGGCCGCTTTGGAAGAACAATCTGCCATGTTGGTAATCTGGTAAGTTGCCACACGAGTCGAATCGGTGCGGAATGCCAGATACATCAGGTCGTACATCGTCCGAATGAAGTCTTTGGGCGCTTCGTCGTCGGCATCCAGCTTCAGCATCGCGCGATCCTCGTCGCTTAATTCCGGTCGAGGAATATCCAGCCAGCGCTGAGACCGCTGAACTCGTTCTTCGATTTGTCGAACCGATTCCAGATACTCGTCCAGCTTATCGCGATCCTGGCTGCCTAATCGTCCTCGCAGAGAACGCGAATCTTCCAGCACTCGATCCAGCATTCCCGACGTGCTTTTCAATCGGCGATGGCTGGCCACCAGATCCGCATCGCCCGCGCCGAAGAAACGATCGAAAATCTGTTGCGGTTGGTGCAGAGCCGGAATGGGGCGGCCCTGGTCGTCATATGACAATGTGCTGGAACGAGTTGGTTCGCCAACACCGCCGTCTGTGGAAAGCACCAACGACGTGAACCGAGTTTTATCCTCAAACGCGCGAGCTGCGATTTGATCAACCGAAACGGTGTTGCGCAAAAATCGGTTGTTCAAATACGACGCGGTCAGAAACGTGTCGGCCGTGTCGTGGCCACCCATTCTGCGACCATTGGGATGCGACAGGCCACCCAGCACCGTCACGTTGTCACGATGGGCCTCCAGCGGGTTCAGCACTTCGGTGAACTGAAAGTCTTTGCCCTCACCGCGCGGAAACCAATGCCATTTGCCTTCGTCGCTGTCTTCACTTGGTAATCCCACACCGAAGCCGAAGTAGATCGCACACAACCGTCGCGCCGGATCTGCCTGCTTTGTGTCGTCTCCCATGCATTCCAGCCAGGGCAGGCCCAGTGACACGCCGGTTCCAAGCAGAAATGTACGTCGATCAAGATTCATCATCGTTTTCTCTCTTCGGAATGCAGGTTTCCAGCCACACCTAATTGACTTGCTGTTTTGTGTTTGCGGGGCAAATTAATGGCCCTTTGGGCCGAACGAATCGATCGTCGGTTTAATCATTTCGTCAGGAACAGTTCGCTGGCCACAATATTATGAATTAAACCTCGTATTCGATACTCGTTTCCTGCAAATTCGCTGGTCAATCGATCGATGGTCGCCTGATCGGTTAGCTCCAGTCGCCGACCAGCCGCGTACGTCGCCAGTCGAGTCACCAGTGATTTTGCAAAGTCGTCCTTGCGTTCATTTGCCAAATAATCTTTCAGCGAAGCGACGCCGTCGAGCTGGCGTGCGTCGGGCAGGACGTCGCTGGCCTTCACCGGCAGCAGTTCGAATTTGCCGTCTGCCTTGCGGCGAATTTCGTCTCGCCAAAGTCCGACGGCGTCATAGTTTTCTAACGCGATGCCCCAGGGATCAATCCCCCGATGGCAACTCGCACAGGCTTCGCGGCTGCGATGAATTTCCAGTTGCTCGCGAACCGAAAGCTTCGCAAATTCCGGGTTGGCTTTGTCCAGAGGCGGAGTGTCCGGTGGCGGTGGAGAAGGCGGATCATTCAGCAAACGATCACGAATCCAAACCGCGCGACGAACCACATGCGAATCCGCACCCGTGGAATTGATCAGCAGAATACTTGCCTGTCCCAGCAAGCCGCCTCGGTGAGAATCCGCCTCAAGATCGACTCGCCGAAACTTGCGTCCCCAAACACCTTCGATTCCGTAGTGCTTTGCCAGCGGTTCGTTCAACATCACGAACTTCGATGACAACAGATTCATGGCACTCAAGTCGTCTCGAATTAGTTCGCCAAAAAACGCTTGAGTCTCACCGCGCATGTGCATCTTCAGCGAGTCATCGAACCCCGGATAGTATTCGCGGTCCACTGCAACTCGATCCACATAATCAAGGTGCAGCCATTGTTCGGTGAATTGACGGACGAACGTCAGCGCACGCGCGTCATCCAACATCCGATCAACTTCTCTCGCCATCACATCTGGCTGAAGCAAAACGCCATCTGCTGCCAGCTTCGTCAACGGTTCGTCCGGCATTGTGCTCCACAGAAAATATGACAACCGCGACGCCAGCTCTGAGTTGTCAATCGGCCGTTTTGTGGGGCCCGCGGGTTCAAGGTGATACAGAAAGTCGGGCTGAATCAGCACCATCGCCAGCGTCTCACGCAGCGTTTCTTCCAGAGTCGGAAATTCCGGGCGAATCGAATTGTGAAAGTCCACCAGGCGGGTCACTTCATCATCATTGACCAACCGGCGGAATGCTTTCGTCATGAATTTGCGGAGCACTTCCGTGACGTAGGCCGCTTCATCACTTTCACGCTGATCCGATTCGAACAAAATGCGTCGATGCGATGCGGGCGGCCATTCATCAAACGCCGGCCCGTGGAACTCCACCGACTGCACGGTGACGGTCGGCAGATGCGGCTCGTCCGGGTAATCCCGCTGATCTTTCGTCTGTTCTTTGGGAAGGGCCGACCCGTCGTCGTAGCGATTGCGTACGCGAACGACCAGTCCCGGATACTTGCTTTGTCCACGGACCGGCAACGGAAAATTCTCAATGCGACCACGAAATTCCAGCGTCTGCTCTTCCGCCGAAGTGATTTCCACAAGATCGAAATCACGCATCAGAAGTTCTGTATCCGGTTGATAGCCGACCGAAACTTCCAGCAGCGGATAGCCTATGTCCGGTTTCAATTCGGCGCTCAGTTTGACTCGCACAAGGAACTCACCAACTTCAGGATACTTGTCTTTCATCTTGGAAAGAAATTCCTGCTGACGTCCCAGTCGAGTCGTACGCTGGGCGTTGCCGAGCCACACGTCGATCTTGCTTTCGGTGAACGTGTAGTCGAACACTTCCGGTGCTTCGCCGCTGACGATCACTCGATCGAGCGCCCGCCGCGCCGTGTCGAGATAATACTCAAGTTGCATGGCCGACATGTTCAACGCGCTGCCATCGTTGGTGAACCCGTCTGCGGAAACGCTGTCGGGAGGCAGGTCGCGCGTGTAGTCCATTTCCAGGCTTAGCAGATCGGACATCGTGTTTTGATATTCAAGTCGATTCAGTCGCCGAAGAACCGCGCGTCCACTGGTATCGCGACCGGCTTCGATCGCGTGTTTGACCTTCGTTGAAATCCAGGTGGTAAGCGTCTGGTGCTGCTGAGCGGTCAGTTGCCGTTCGTCGGTCGGCGGCATTTCGCCGGCATTCAGGACGTTCAAGACCTCATGCCAGTTTTCAGCCGCCGCGCGATCGTTGACCAGATCGGTCGACAAATCGTCGAGCCGAATTCCAGATTCCTGCTTTTCCGGCCCATGACACTTGACGCAGTGCGTTTTAAGAACCGGCAGAACATCCTTATCAAAATCAGGCTCAGCAGAAGCGACAGCGCCGACGTAGAAAATTGTCGTGAAGAGTGCCGTGAA
>CALFSX010000182.1 GCA_937916515.1 uncultured Planctomycetaceae bacterium
GCGCCATTGCAGTGCTTTGCACTAAGCTTTCCTCGAATGGCGGTAGTTCTAATCGTCGAATCTTATCCGTTTCCGGTGCTTCAAAACCAAGTTGCACCCCGCTGTCCTTTGTATCAATCACGAAGATTCGAATTCTCTCGTTGATAAGAATAGACTCACCACGCCGTCTTTTTAACACCAACATTTAAATGTCTCCTGCCAGCAATTTAGTCAATATCAACAGGTGTTGGGTAAAAACCCAACACTCAGATCTTAACGCTGGGAATTCGCTTGCCAAGAGTAAACTTAAGGATGTTCGAGATTTGGTAATCGGCACCATTGTCGGTTGAGCCAATACGGCCCGACTCGTCACTCGACTTTCGCACCAATCGCTATCGCCCAACCGCCGAGTACCAGCAACGCGGGGCAATTCACCGTTATTGCATTTCTAAACGCCGCCTGCAATTACCCAAAAGGCAACGATGCCGCCGCCGCGAAGCAGGCCGAAAAATTCAAAGACCACAACCAGCTGGTTTAAGAATTTGATCGCCGGGCAAAACTCAATGTATCCCGACGGGATGAACCCTGCTGGCTTCCTTGCCTGGTCGCCGCCACTATGCTTCGAGTAAAAGTCTGCCGCAACCAATGCAAGGCCCAACAGCTCAAGCAATAAACCACCTGTTCGTTCTTTGGTGAATCGGTTTCAATGGGGCCGGTGCTTTTCAGCACCGGAGACCAGAACAACGCAAGTTCCACAGACTGGAAATGAACTGCTTCAATGGGGCCGGTCGCGCGGTTCAATTAATATATGCTGGCTGGACAGTATCGGTGAATCGCCGATTTCGGTATCACAGATAAAGACTGAGTTATCAGTGAATTCTATGCCGCTCTTAGTTCGAACGATTGACGGTAACCATCGCTACTCGATCCTGTCCGAGGAAATCTTTGGAAGTTCCAGTATGCCGTGAAGTCTCACTGAATACCGTTCACGCCAGTGGCATCATCGACCTTGCCCTGAAGACGATAATCTGCAACGTTCCGCTGTCTCCATTTCGGGATGAGTTGCGTCTTCATTCAGTCGCGGACATCCTGCTACTCCAGTTGCGACCATTTACCGCTTTTTCTGTCCAGCTTGGTCAGCGAACTGACAATTTCCAAATGGTCGTTTTTTCGCAGGCGGGCTACGAAACCAACATAGAAGAAGTCCAATCGCCATCGTGTCTCTACCAGCAGCCGAAATGTTAGGAAACGTGACTCGGACTGATGAATGTAAAAAGCTTTCGTTGTTCGCTTTAGAGACGGAATGTTCTTGAACTGATGCAGAAAGCGACTCCCGTCATATGCGGCAATCTGTTGAAACATCAACTGTCCAAAGTACGTGAACACACCGTTCGTAATTAAATCCTTTTCGAAAGTGACGGCGTTCTGGCTGCATGTTTCGGCTTCTGAACTGGCCAGCCAAGTGCCGCGCCAGTGACACCGAACCGCTTCATCGGGATGCAGCCACTGACCTGACTGGAATGAGCGACGAGCAAGCGATTTCAGCAGTTTGCGCCCCGACACAGCCGACATAATGCAGAAATCTTCCCGGACTGTTTTCCCGGACGCAGTGCACTCCACCAGATGATCTAGTGACACCCATTCTCCTGACTCTTCGCAGCGTTTTCCATCGTGGGGAACTCCCCGCCGGCCGCTTACAGTACACGTGATCATTTCGTCAGGCAGCGCCCGGTATTTGGAAAACGCACTTTTAAGTAACAGCCGCGAATCTACTTTTCGACCACTGACTGAACTAATCGCTGACTCTTCGGGTAGTAACTGAGCTCCGCTGAATTCGCAATCGATAAGCTCGTTGGCCAGTGCCAGGCGGCCGGTAATACTAGATGGGCGAAATAGCGACTTGTCCGCAACCAGGCCGGACACCGCCGACGTTGCGACTTCATCATTCAACAGCACCTTTTGGGTCACGCTGCATTCCACACATTCCTCTGGTCGGCCTCGTCGCCCGCTCTTCGCCGACGAAACTAGTTCCGATTCGGCTGTTTTCTTTCCGGTTACGTCTGAAATACCAACCTCGTCAGACAGCAGGTCCCGCTGAGTGTATTCGCAGCTGGCCGTTTCTGTACGATGGGCGACGCGGTTGGACACGTCCGATTTAACAGCCTCATCCGATCGAAATCGCTTTTGGGACAGGTCACTTACCACCGTTTCTTCGGGCAAGAGGACCGCATTGGTTAGCTCGCAGCAAATCACTTCACTCTCGATGGCAAATTTCCCACTGACATCTGAGTTTTGCCCCAGTCGGAGGAGCACCCGTTTGCCTGTAACGACGCATGTTTTCAAGATTGATGGAACGACTCGTTTCCCTGTCAAATCACAGGCTGCAAGTTTGTTCTTGAGTCCTATAACGCCCGTTTCGTCACAGGTATCCAGAAGCTCGGTATCCACGAGCTTCGACGTGATCTCGCAGCGTGCGACTTCATCGGACAGGAGCGTCCTGCCGGATTCCGCGCAAACAATCGTTTCGCCTTTGAGCCCTTTTCGGTGCGGCGGTCGTTCAGAAGGAACCAGCAAATCCGGGTGAACAGCTTTACCACTGACATCACTCCGGGCGACAACAGCCGGATCCAGCAAACGCTGGGATACCTCGCAACGCATAAACTCAGATTGATGACCGACAGTGCCCGAAAAACTGCACATAGCGGATTCGTCGCTGCGAAACTTACGTTTGCTTAGTCCGCTTTCGGTCATTTCTGACGGCAGGGCCAGGGCGCCCATGATCTCGCAGTTCACAAGCAGGCCAGATCGTGCGAATGCCCCGGAAACGGCAGACTGATCGCAAAGCCGTCGCAGCATCTTCCTTCCACTGACTGCACACTCCACAAGTTCAGCCGGCGAAACCAGTTTCTCTGATTCCTCACACTGCTCCAAAAGTTCGCCAAGAACTGGTTCGTTTGATTCCTCGCAGGGTTTTAGCAGGCTGTCATCAACAATCTTTCCCGTGAAGGAGCATTGAGCAACTTCGTCCGTCAGTAAAGTTCGTCCCGTTTGCTCGCACTGTGTGGCCTCCGTAGCGAGTCCTTGACGGTTGGGCGGACGTTCTGATGCGACAAGCAGGTCCGGGTGAACCAGTTTGCCACTGACATCACTGGCGACAAGACTATCTGCTGTCAGCAATCGTCCAGACTCTGCACACCTGTGAAACTCTGATTGATGTCCACGCTGATTTGAAAAGGAACAAGTTGCAGTTTCATCTGTGCGATAGGTCTGCCCGGAGACATCGCTTACGCTGGCTTCATCCTGCCCCAGCCTCACACCGCTGAATTCACAAACAGTCAGCTCTTCCGCAAAGTAAATACGGTCCGACACCTGTGACGGCGTGAACTCCGACACAACCGCCTTTTGCCTCGAAAGGCTCGACTCCGCAAACTCATCTTTCAGGGCGGTTTTGCTCGTGCGAGGACAAACTTCCGTGAAATCAGATAGAGCGCGACGATTGGACTCCTCAGAAGATACAAGCAAGTGACGTAAAACCGTCTGTTTCGAAATGTCGCATTCAGCAAGGAATTCTGCCGGATAGCTGCCCTTCGATTGTTCACATTCAGCCCAGGATACCGGCTCGGACAGTATCACGCCGGATAGGGGCACCATTTCTAGTTCGGCTTGATAACCGTCATGACCGTCAATCGTAATGAGGAGGCGGCAATGGCAGACGGAATACTCCAGTCCAGTCGATCCGACCACGGTCGATTCGTGAGTCACCGTAAAATCATCGGTAACTTTTTGTCGACGGATTTCGGAATGGCCGACGCGAGGCAGTTCTTCTGCGAGTCTTGCTTTGTAAAACGCTGCAAACTCATTCAGGTCGCCATCCTGTTCAAGCTCGTTACGGATCCCCCCCCGCAGTTGCGAATCGACTTTCCACGTCCGCAACGGCTGTCCCGACGCAGTTGAAAAGTCCTCGTCACTGACTCCGTGTGTGACATCGGAGACGGGACAGGACACCAATTTTTCATATCGATCCACGCCGTTGACTGCACGACCGGAAACCTGAACCGTGCCAGCGAAAGCTGTGGTCGCTTTGATAATCCGGACTGAAGAAACCTGACCTCCGCGGCACCTCTGAACCCAGTTGTCGGCCGCTATGCCGACCCGGGTTTCATCATCCGAGGCAGCATCAATAACAAAAGACTGTGAGGTCGTCAGCCATCGCTGAAGAAGGCGTTCGAAAGCAGGCTGCCCGCGTTGATAGAGATCGATCCTTCGAAATCCAGACGGCTGTTCTTCTCGAAGGTCTCGCCACGATTTTCGGTCGAAAGTCGCCAGAGTTATCGATTGTTCTGCAGTGTTTTGCACTCGGGCAACATCGGCACCAAGATCTGGACGATCTTCGATGATGCACCCTTCATGTCGAAGAGCCATCAGGACAAAATCCCTCAGAGGCTTATCAGGTTGGCTCACTGAAAGTTCTGGCGGTCGCACACCAGAAGTATGCAGGGCGTCAAGGTCACCTAACTGTGCGTCGATTTCCTTCTCGTGCCGCTCCAGCTGCTTCTTTGCTTTGACAATGCTCTCTTCGGCAAGGCGCTGCTGCTCCTGGATGTCCTGCCCCTTGAGAGATTTCGTAACGAGTTCCCGAACCTGAGCTTCAAAAGAGTCTTCCTTTCCGCCGGTTGTCGCTTCCAGAATACTCTCAATGTCGCCGACGCTTTCCGAGATCTCTGTCAGCTTGTTTGAGAGGCGGGCGACGATTCGGTCTTCGACGCTCCCCGCGACCGCAAGATTGAAGATTACAACGTTTTCAAACTTAGACCCCAAACGCTGCACGCGGCCGATGCGCTGTTCGAGGACCATCGGATTCCACGGCAGGTCGTAGTTGACAAGTACATTGCCGGCCTGCAGGTTTACTCCTTCGGCACCGGAGTCCGTCGACACAATGACGTGAATTTCGGGAGTTTCACTCGAGTACTCCCGAATCGCATTCTGATTTTCGTGGGCGGAACCACCCTTGATAACACCCACTTTGATCCCTGCATCCGACATTCGCCGTACGATCATGTGTTGTGTTTCGATACGGCAGGTAAAGACAACCAATCGCCACGTTCTAGCGTTGACTGCTCTGAGCTCCTCACAGATATTCAGTAATGTTCCCAACTTACTGGGTGTTTCGTATTGCCGAACGACCGCATCTACGTGGTCTGCATACTTTCGTAGTCCCGGCTTGCTCTCTGACATGTTGTACAACTGTTTTCGAAATGCCTGAGGGCTACTCATCATCGCGACTCCGAGGCTTGTTGCGATCAGGCCAGAACCGCGGTAGAAGTCATTCACCACAGCAGCTCCGATCTCCATCAATTGCTTGTCGTGATTCGTCGCACGAGCTCTACGCAGCTCCAGTTCACGTCGCGGAAAGGCCAGACGGACGGTGGCGCGCCTTGTCCGGACCAGATACTGACGAAGGATCCCGCGAAATGCCTCCCCTTCCGGCGTCGTGGACCAACCCTCATACTTGAAATTTCTGGCATATCGCGCACCGAATTCGGCGTTATTGCCCAGCGGGTTTTCATGGCCTTTGGCCACCGATAAACAATCGATGAGACTGTACAGGTCCCAAACGCGATTCTGCATTGGCGTGGCCGTGAGCATCAGGACATACTTAAACACGCGATCTTCCAGCACCTCCCGAATCTTAGTTGCCATTTTTGGCGGCTTCGGGGTTCCGTACAGGTTTCTCAACTTGTGTGCTTCATCGAGGATCAACATGTCGAAGCCCGCATCCGATGCCTCCTGCATATACTCTCGTGCCGAATGATAGGTCGTTGCGACTACTGGGTAGTCTTTCCGAAACAGTGCTCGAACGGCCGAGCCACTCTGAAATTTCCCTTCAATCCCGAACTTACTATTCAGCTCCTCCACCCACTGTGGACCGATCAGGGATGTGCAGACAACCAGACACCGATTGACTCGTTGCCTGACCATCAATTCGCTCAGAATCAGCCCGGCGCTGATCGTCTTACCCAAGCCGACATCGTCTGCAATAATACTGACAGGAAGTCGACGGCAGAAGGTGATCAGATTTTGCACCTGGTGTTCGAACGGCTCCAACCGATCTTTCCAGCTGGCCTTCGATTTCATGTCCCGCTCGTCACGGATGACGATGGGGTCGCTCTGCGACCATTGCAATGCCAGTTTGTGTAGCTCAAATTCGTCGAGCGAAGCCGCTCCCTGCAGCGGGGGACATTCAAGCGTTCGTAGTTTTATGCGTGCTGGAGAATTCATAGTCTGTCTGTGAGTGGTTGTCCTGTTGCCATGCTTGCCGAGCATCGTCAATTTACCTGACGACTCTGTCGTCGCATGGCGGCCACCGCAGCGGCGATGGTGTCTTCTGAATTCGACTGCTTTGTCCAATCCAGCCAGAAGTCGCGAGTCGCACTGATGGGGCGGCAGTTGGGGGCGTCGAGGCGGATGCGAGTCGGTAACGCGACGGCGTCTCCCAGCAACAAGCCTTCTCCCGTTTCCAGAATTGGCAGCGCACTGTAGACCCCCTGCATGCCATCTGGAAGCAGTCTGCGCACAACGCCCTGATCCAGATTATTTGTCAGCCGCAATGTCAGCATGTTGCTGCACTGGCTCAGAATCGTCGTGCTGACATCTGACGGTCGCTGACTGACCACCAGCAATGAGACGCCGTATTTGCGACCTTCCTTGGCAATCTTTTCGAACGACGACAGTGCCTGTGTCTGTAGTCCGTCGGCCTGATCCTGTCTGGGCAGATACAAATGAGCTTCGTCGCACACCAGGCAGAACGGCAGACGGTCTTCAGACACCGTCCAGAACTGAATCTGGTACATGATGCGTGCCAGAGTCGCCACAACGATTGGCAGCAGGTCTGACGGCACCTCCGACAGGTCAATCACCTTGATCCCGGGATGATCTCCTCCCGCCAGTAACAGACGACTCGCAAAATTCTGCAGCCAGTCTGGTTCCAGATGCTGGTCCGGTGGCTGAAACAGAAATCCGTTGCGGCGATCGGCCACTTTGCTTCGCAGTCGCTCAAGTGGCTTTGTCAGCAGACCATTCCACGGCCCCTTCTTTTCGCTGCGGGCCCCCGGCACCATACCGTAGTTGTCCTGCTCCAGGCGTTCGATAAGCTCATCAATCTCAAACGGGACCGGCGAATCCATCGTCATCGATGCCAGCTCTTCGTCCAGGCCGTTCTCATCCCGCCATTCGGCTTTCAGGTCAAAGATATGTCGAGCAAAGCGAGAGGCCTGGTTGTAGGCCGTTTCCTGGCGGATGTCGGCAATAACGGAAAACAGGTCGTCACGATTGAGCAGCCAGTATGGCAGAAACAGAACGTCGTCACCTGGAGATTTCAGATCTCCAGGTCCCGCGATTTTCAGTCGCTGGCTGAACCCCGTCTTCTCATCACTGAGCGGTTGATACTCGCCGTGCAAATCGAACAGCACTATATTTGCACTCTTAAGCTGGCTGGCTTTTTCCAGCAGCAAAGCCACGGTCCAGCTTTTGCCAGACCCGGTACTTCCCAGGACCGCCGCGTGACGCTGGAAGAATCGGTTGCCGCTGATGGAAGCTCTGGCACTTTGATCCAGAGTGAACGTGCCCAGTTCAAAGCGTTCCTGTGGATCAAACGTCGCGTTGACGGACTGCAACAGCTTCAGCAAATGTTCTCCGTCCAAATGAAAACATGCGGTCCCCAGTCTGGGGTAGGCATCGGTACCACGCTTGAATTGACCGCCACCTTTGTCGCGGCTGATGAACTGACCGATCATCGTGACGTCCATCATGGCGACTTTCGGACCTTCCGTTGAGGACTCCGGAGTTCGTCGAATCTGGTCGATCATTCCGATCAACCAGCTGTTGGAATCTTCATGAGGGACGGCACATAGTCGGCCAACTTCGACGGTTTCGGCAGCGGAAGGCTCGCTGATGCCCACCGACATCTTACCGACGGAAACAGCAACGACAGGGCCAAGAGGTTTATCAGGATTCATCGGCGTCCTTATGGCAGTGTTCAGGTTTCAGGTTACGGCAGGCCGGGGTGAGAGAAGCGAATTCCGGCTTGATGATTGCGAGGACAGAATAACCACGAAGGACACAGAGAGAGCATGGAGTGTTTCGTCTGCACGGGTCTTTGTGTTTCTACTTGATCCCTGTGGTGAAAAATACGATTCAACAATCCACAGCTTCCGGAGACCGGAGTTGCTCGGTCCTGCCTACGTTTCTTCCAGTTCTCGAAAGGTATAAACGTGGTCGGAACTTGCCGGAGCCGGATCGCAGCAAAAGAAGACAACGTGGTTGCTACGGATGTTGTCCTCTCACTCGTCTGCCGGGCCAAAACATACGGTGTGTGGGTACTCTTTTGCAAAGCCGTCGTCTCCACCACCGAGGACTTGTTGGCCGCAGAAGGGGCAGAATTGATCGAAGAAGTAAAGGACGCGGTTGAGTTCGATTCGTGACATGGGTGATTCGAATTTCTGATCTGGTACGGAATGGCGAACATGGAATGAAACGGACATTGACGTAGCTGCTATCGAATCGCTCATGGTTATCTCCAAATGCCCTGCGTTTTCGCTTGGCGCTTAGGTAGCAAATTACCCTCGCCCCTCGGAAAGTCAATCAACCAATGAGCAGGACACTATCTGCATGTGTCGCTGAGACCGAAATGTCTTAGTGAAATGGCAAAACCGGTTAGCACGATCTGGAACAGGGCCATTGGAAGATCGTACTAGCGGCCCTGCCTGGATTCCGAGCAGATGTGTTCTAACAGACTGCCAAATGCACCAGTTTTACTGCGCACGTCGCCAGTGACGTTGACCGCATCTTCGAAGAGTGGTTCCGCAAGGGAAGGTAACATTCCACAAGTCTCCCTTTCCATCCGCTGACATGTTGGTACCAATGCAATTGCCCCCCTGAAATAGCTGGCGTGAACGCCCGTAAACAACCGTCGTCGCGAAATCCACGAACACCTTTGCCGATTACGACTCATCCTCGTTGTCCATCATCGCGTTAAGCTCCATCGGACTGAAAGCGTTGTTGATCTCTTCGCTTGCAGCCGAAGCCTTACGCATTCGAGCGACCTTGGCATTCGCGGCGGCGTATGTACCCCGCATTTTGCCCTTCGAAAAGTTAGCGATTCCGTCGGCTTTAATCCCAATGCTTCCGCCAGCGGCAAAAGCATCCTGATCGGCTGCCAGGAATGTAA
>CALFSX010000183.1 GCA_937916515.1 uncultured Planctomycetaceae bacterium
CCAGACTGCGATGTCTCGCTTTATCTCAATGTTTTCCCGCTCAAAAACCCTTCACGGCGTTGGGCTTTGCCCCGCACGCTCTAATTTCCAGCTCATTTACTGTTGCCACCAAATCGTTGTGAGTAACAACAAGGCCTACTGGCACAGACGCCGTTCCTAATCGAATCCGGAAGTTATTTCGGGACTGTTCCTTAGTGCAGGCAAATCGCCCTGTTTAGCGATCATCCCCGAACTGTTGCACGCCAGTGAATTGCGGTTGCAAAAGTGACTTGTGAGAAGCGTGGAAATCGCCGACAATGGAATTCGGCGGAAAATGGCTGAGACAGGTTGCAGCAAACCTTCGTTCCTCAATGTATTTCGCCATTTGGTCAGCGAATTTTCCCGCAGAACACGCACGGATGCGAAGCCCTTCGGAAAATCTAACGGAACTGCTTTCACGCCTGCAACTTTGCACGCGCCGTGATTTGGAACAGTGCGAACCTACCGTTCGCAAGCTGGCTCAGAACCTGCCCGATTTCGATTCCGTCTGGATTGACGCTCTTGTTCAACGCAGATTGCTGACGGCCTGGCAGGCAGACGTGCTGCAATCAAGTTCGCCAGAACGACTGCGTCTTGGCGAATACGTGCTGACAGATACAATCGGTGCCAATACGTTTGCTGCCTGGCACAAAGCTCACAACCGCAGCGTTGTGATTCGAAGCCTGCCAATCCGCAACGAAAGAATGTCTGAACGTACAAACGTTCAACTGGAACATCTGCAGCAAAAGCTGGCGGATATTCGTCGGTCCGCTCCCGCATCGATTTGTCTGCCGGTTCATTCAGAACTGGATTCAGGGAGCGTCCCCAACGTTGTCAGCCGGTTTGTTCCCGGTTGGTCGGCGGACGATTTGATTGTGCGAGGCGGTCGCATGCCGTCCGCTGCTGTTGCCGAAATCGGACGTCAGCTTCTGGAAGCGGTGGCGTGGCTGGAAGCCAACCAATTGCAGCATGGAGAAATCGTGCTGCGAAACGTGCGACTGCAGCCAGATGGAAGTGCAGTTTTGGTTTCGCCCTTTGTGGCAAGATTGAATGAACCGACATTGTCCTTTACCGTAGCTCAACGACTTCGCGACGTTGAAACCACCGCTCCCGAACTTGTGGGTACGGGAGCCCCCCCGGATTCTCGCAGCGAACTTTACGCTGTCGGTTGCGTGCTTTGGCAATTGCTGACGTCTCGCCCCGTTTTTCTGTCGGCAGATCCGGTCACACGGTTATTAAAGGGCAAGGAACACGACATTCCAGATGTCCGCAGTGTCGTGCCGGACTGTCCGGATGCTATGGCTCGCCTGATCCACAGTTTCACCCGACGCAGTCCGTCATTGCGACCAGCATCGTGCAACGCAGCCTTGCACGACTGGAAACAGCAGTGCCGCACGAATACTTCGGCAACAAAATCGCTGCTGAAGCGGATGCCGGATCGTTCAAATCAACGGCATGGAAATCGACTTGGGGCCACCCGTCGAACGTGGAAAGAAATGGTGCCAACGGTTGCGGCTGTTGTATTGATGCTGTCTGCTTTTGGAGCGTACGGAGTCAGCCGTGGACTGGTACCAATGCCTTTGCATCTGGCTTCCACCGCAAATTCCCAGGCCACGTCTGGCGGTGAAGTTTTCGATGCTGCCAGAGAACGCAGTACTTTATCGACGGCTGGTTCGCCCGCAGCTGCCGCGCCTGTTGTTACGGGGCCGGAACTTGTTCCTCTGCCTGATCCGGCAGGCGTGATCTCGCTGAAATCAGGAGCCACCTATGTTGCTCGCGATGTTAGTTTTGCGGGCGTGATGTATGTCGAAACCACAGGCACCGCCCCCGCAATTCTTCTGGCGGATACTTCGTGGAAGGTAAGTGCCACACAGGTTGTCATCAGCAATATTCAGTTAAGGCCATCTGCGGGCAAAGCCAGCAGCGAACCGATTCCCACTTTGGATTGCGTGTGCGATGTGCTTTCGCTGCGTGATTGCGTTGTTGATTCCAATTCTACCAACAGCCTTTCCACCAGTGTTCGCTGGCAGCCATCGACCGGGACTGCTCGAGTTGTTTCGTTGAAGAACTGCGTGCTGAGCGGCGTCGGGTATGGATTGTGGCTGGGGCGAGCTCCCGAACGCTGCGAACTTGATAACGTGCTGTTCACCAAATCGGGAGCAGGAGTTCGCTGCGACATTACTCACGCATCAGACACCTCGCTGGGCTTTGACCTGAATCATGTCACACACGTGGGTGGAACCGGATTTCTGGATATCGTAAGCGAGTCGGTTCGACCATCCAGCCTGCTGATTCAGCTGTTGTGTGGGGAGTCGGTTGTTGCTCCGTCCGCCGCCATTATTCGAGTTGCGGGGCCTGAGGATTGGTCGATGAGCCGTCTGAAGGTCGAGTTTTTACTGCCAGAACGCGGAAATCCAACAATTATTCCGCCTGACGTTCATCCGGTGGTGGGTTTCGACCGTTCACTGAATCAGCTGGTTGAACTTCCAGACGACCAATTGGTGGTCGATTCTTTACTGGTGGCTCGACCGCTGTTTCAGGGGACTTCCACGAATTCGACAGCCACAAATTCAACAGACACAAGCGACTACGCAGAATTCGAACTTCTGGACTACGAAGGCCCCAAGCTAAGCCCTCGAATGCCGGGCGTTGTGACCACAACGTTACCTAAGCGGATTTAAACATTGAGCACCACAACCTATCGCCAACTGAACGCCGAAAAGACGATTTCCACACTGCAGGTTCTGCGGAACCGAATTCAGGAACGCTTTGGCGAATCCAGTCTGGCGGGAGTCGCTGCAGAACTGTGCGACATCGCGGGCGAATCCAGAAAACGCATTGAATGGATTGAGCGTCCTCAAACCGGACTTCGAGCCATCGTGGCTGTCGTGATTTTTCTTAGCATCTCTGTCGTCGGTTATGGTGCCAGCGAATTGTTCCACGAAAGAGAAGAACGATTGGGGGCCGCCGATGCGATTGGCGTTGTGGAATCCGCGTTGAACGAAGTGATTATCATTGGAGCCGCGTTGTTGTTTTTGTTCAGCCTGGAAGCACGCATCAAAAGAACTCGATCACTGCAGGTGCTGCACGATCTGCGAGCAATGGCACATGTGATTGACATGCACCAGTTGACCAAAGATCCCAGCCAGATTCTGCATGCAGGAGCAACTCAAACCAAGTCATCCCCCAAGCGGGTTCTTACGCCGTTTCAATTGGTACGCTATCTGGACTACTGCAGCGAGATGCTCGCCCTGATCGGAAAACTGGCTGCCCTGTATGCTCAAAGCCTGCCCGACGCGGTTGTTGTGGGCGCGGTGAATGACATCGAAACGTTGACGACCGGATTAAGCCGCAAGATTTGGCAGAAGATCGTCATCATTGATAGTTCGGCAACACTAATCGCGTCTGATCGACCTGCGGGCTCGCTGGCACCCGCAAAGCCAGACAGTCAGGCTGAAACGCCTGGACCAGGGAAACTTGGTGCGTGATCGGCGCCATGAAAACAGAACCTTGCGGCGTGCGATGTTTCCAGGCACAGCACACAACGGCGAATTCGGAGCGTCAACAACGTAGCCATCACGCTCCGCCGTGGTGTGCCGTTGGCATATCGTCTCTGTGGTTTATTCTCAACGTGGCACAAATTTCATTCGTTTGACCCGACTTGTAGAGGAGGTCGACTGCAATGAACCAAAGTCCTCCTCGATCAGTCGGCTGAAACGGAAAACACACCATTTCCCGACGCGCCACGTATGTTCTCGACGTCGTCGTGACGGGTGGTGCTGCAATGAGCGCGTTTGTTGACAGCGTTTCGCCACACCGATGATTGTGGAACACCGGAGCCTGCCCCCGCGATGACGCGTCACTCGGCGAGTGGCGACGACATTCCCATACAACCGCCTGCGACGCAAAAACGATCGTTCCCGACACAGACCGCAAGAGCGACCGACTCTGAAGCCGGTGGCCGCCGCTAAACACTGGGTGGCCCCGTGTTCACCGTGTTCGGATGTAGCGTTGTTGGTGCCGGCAAGCCCGGCCGCCATCACGCTACGCCGCTTTGCCGTACTTTTGCACGGTTGCTTGAACGGGCGCGTCCTGGTACAGGTGTTGCCGAGTACACGGCATTCCTGAAAGCCCTTTGGCTTTGTGCTTTGTGGCGACAGTTTGGTAGATGCGAGCTCCACCGTCACCCAATGCGAACACGCATCCGGCAAGGTACAGCGTCCACATGCGAAATTTCTCTTCGCCAATTTGCCGAATTGCTTCTTCGCGGTTGGCTTCCAGACGCTGACACCAATGGCGGCACGTTAGCGAATAATGGTCTCGCCAACCTTCCACATCGTGAACGTCGAAGCTTTTGCTTTCCATGCATTGAATCATGTGCCCCAGGTGATCCAGTTCTCCGCCCGGAAAGATGTAGGTGGCCAGAAGTCGGCGTTCCGGCGACATCCTGCGAAAGGCTTTGTCCGTCAGCTTGCCTGGTCGGGTAATGCCGTGATTCAAGAACATGCCACGATCGTTCAGCAGCGATGACACTTTGGCCATATAGTCTGCCATGTTGTCGATGCCGACGTGTTCCACCATGCCGATGCTGGAAATCTTGTCGAACGGGCCTTCAACATAGGCATAGTCTTTTAGTTCAGCCGTCACCTGACCTTCCAGGCCAAGCTTGACGATTTTTTCCTGAGTGATGGCCAGCTGTTCTTTGGACAGCGTAATTCCGTGAGCGATCACGCCGTAATTTTTGGCGGCGTGGCAAATCAGGGCTCCCCAACCGCAACCGATGTCGAGCATGCGTTCGCCCTTTTTCAGTTGCAGTTTGCGACAGATCATGTCCAGCTTGTTAATCTGAGCCTGCTCAAGCGACTCGTTCCAATCGTGGAAGTAGCCGCAGCTGTACAGCATGTTCTTGTCGAGAAACAGCTTGTAGAATTCATTGCTGACGTCGTAGTGAAACTGGATGAAGTCCTGATTGTCCTTCTGTTCACGTTTGAGGCCGGTTTCGTCGCCCGCAAATCGATGTTCAACATCTGTGCTTTCGCCCTTGGCCAGCAGAAAGCTGGAAGCGAAGCGAGCGATGAGCCCAAGCGGAAGGCCTCGCGATTTTTTTCGGCTGTTTTTTACGCGAGCCGTTTCGATAAACGAAACAAGGTCGGTTCCCGTGTACCCGATTGCGCCGCGAGCATACAGTCGCAGCAACGTGTCAGCTTTCGGGCGGCGCAAGAAAGCACCAATAACTCCGGGGCCGGAAATCGTGAGTTGCAGATTGGGATCGGCGTTGTCTCCCATCGGCATGACGGTTCCGTCCCACAGCCGAACCGATACGGGAGTATTCAGGCGTCCTCGAAGATAGGTCACCAATTCTTTGGCTCGTCGAAGTTGCCGCTGTGATCGAGCTTCCGTTCCAAACATGTTACGAATCCATTCGCTTTGACATTGTGATTTTCTGGCAGGCTGGACAATTGCGTTCACGCCTACCCCAGCCATTCACCTGCGCCGTCCGGATAGTGTACTAAATGCAGCAAATTCTGTGCGAGATCAAGTTGGCGACGGGGCGTTGTTTAGGCCCACTTTTGTGGTTTTGGCCGCTGCTACGGTAAAAAGTCAGTATTGCATCGACGTGATGATCGCAGGGTACGCATGTTTTTCAAAGCAACAACGGATCAGCTCGGTGGTTCGAACGATTCACGTCTTTCCCCGCACTCCACAACACCGGGGCAAGCCCAAAGCCCTGGTAAAAAAAGAAACCCGACCTGAGGGGAGACAGGTCGGGCTGGGACGCCCCGACGGGCGGTGACGTGGGGGCGAGGGAAATGTTGACGGAAGCGTCTTCTGCCCAGTAGGTCAGGTCGGACGCAGGCAATCCTTCGGGGCCGAATCGCAAATTGTGCGATCACTTTCTTAAAACTCAGGATAGAAACGGCATGTCCCGATGCACAGTCGTTTAACGCATGGGCCGGACCAGGTCGTTGCGGTTTTGGCACGGCCTGGTCTGCGACCACGGGGTAAACATTGGCGGAATCAGTCACGGGATTACGATTCGGTTTCTACTTTTCGAATGGCAATCTTTCGAGCGACGGCGGCTGTGCTTTTGGGGACCGTCACTTTCAGAACTCCATCGCCGAACTCAGCGTCGATCGCTTCGCCGTTGATGTTCTTGCCAAGCTGCAGGCGTCGATTGAATTCCGTAAACGAACGTTCGTTGACGGTCACCTTCGCGCCTTCGGTGGAGCATGGTTTTCGTTCGCCGGAAATTTCCAGCACGCCATCTTCAACGTTGACGTTAATGTCTTCCAGCTGAACGCCTGGCAGATCGCATTCAATCACGTAGCGATCGTCAAGTTCATAGACGCTAAGTCGTGGAGCATCGGCGTTGCGAGGTTCGTGTTGCAGAACTTCGCTGACAAGCTGGTTTAAGCCTTTGTCGAGTTCATCCAGCAGGGAAAATCGTGGTTTGGTTGAGTTTGTTGACATTGATATGTTTCCTTTATGTTGTCCGGCGAACGCCGGCTTTCGAAGACTTGTTTAACAGTTGATGGCGGCTATTAAACGCCGCTTAATTTTGGATTCACGTTGCCGGGCGAATGGCCACCTTCCTGGGCTGAAGTTCCGGACGTCGCTTCATGGTGACCGTCAGGACTCCGTTGTTCAGAACGGCGTCTACGGAATCCGGATCAATCGAATCGTCAAGTTTCAGGCTGCGCTGGAAACTTCCGGCTGGTCGGTTGTTGAACACAACAGACGCGCCTTCTGGAATGTTTACAGCTCGTTCTCCGGAAACCTGCAGGCAGCCTTCGTGAATCACAATTTCAATTTTGTCTTCAGGCACGCCCGGGATGTCGAATGCAATTTCAACGCCGTTTTCGGACTCCTGAATCGTGAGTGGCATGGCACTTCTGTGAGCCTTGTTTTGCATCTGACGCTCAAAGTCGCGTCGAACGGCTGCAAAGGGATCTCGAACGGCCATGATGGGGAATTCGCAACGCATGGTACTTTCCTTTTCTGTACTGAAAACCAGTTAAGTGACCACAGGCTCGAACCGCCTGTACTGCTGATTTCAGTAGACATAAATCATGCCAAAAGTTGCTGTTGAGTCATAAGTGGTTGATGTGTAATGAATTGTGTAATGTTTATGGATGTGGCTGACATTGAGTAGTGGTGCCAATATGGCCGATTTGTCACGCTTGCGTCTCGTGCCACAATGGCACTCGTCTGTTTTGGCTGGCAATCTGGCAGCTGAATTCGCGTGGCGTCGACGGCAATATTTCCGGGTAACTAAGGTTCAGTAATTGTGTATCCCACTGCCGCGCGGCCGCCACCACGGTATC
>CALFSX010000184.1 GCA_937916515.1 uncultured Planctomycetaceae bacterium
AAACACGTCGCCTTTTTCAACTGCCCATCAAACACAACTTTCTACAGTAACTCCATGCACGCATCATTTTAAGTAAGCCCCAAACACAACTCCGCTGCAACGCGTTAGTTTTCTCCCGCCTTTGTTATCCCCTGCCAGCGAATAAGCATGAAAGTCCTTCCTTTGACTTTTCCGTTTGACAGTCGCGACCGCCTGAAGCCGATGTTCGTCGCAATCTGCCTTGGCTTGCTGAACAGCGCTGCCTTGTCGCAGGACACCAATGCAACTGCTAACCCAGTTGACTTTGTGCAAGACATCCAACCGATATTGCGAGACAACTGCTACAAGTGCCATGCAGGGACCACGGAAAAAGGTGGTCTGAATCTGGGCATCAAAGCCAGAACGCTGACGGGAGGAGACAGTGGGGCGGCGCTTGTGTCGGGCAACAGCAAAGACAGCCTGCTGATTCAATTGGTATCCGGCATCGACAAAGATCGCTTGATGCCGCCGGAAGGAAACAAGCGGCTTACCGAACAGCAGATCAGCGTGCTGCAAGCCTGGATTGATCAAGGCGCGAAGTGGCCCGATGGTGCGGACGTTGTTGATCCGAAGTTGGATCGAGCTCAATCGCACTGGGCATTTCAACGGCTCAAACAAGTGGATCCGCCTTCTCAACAGCCAGATGACAACTGGTCGAAGGGGCCGATCGATCGATTTGTTCTGCAGCAACTGAGCGACGCCGGGCTTCGACCGTCGCAACCTGCCGATGCTCGAACGCTGGTGCGACGGCTGTATTTTGACCTGATTGGATTGCCGCCTTCTGCTGAACAAATCCGTCAGTTCACAGTCGCTCATTCAGCTGATGCCGACGCGGCGGTGCAGAATCTTGTCGACCAACTGCTGGCTTCGCCTCATTACGGCGAACGGTGGGGGCGGCACTGGCTGGATGTGGCTCGTTATTCCGACAGCGACGGGCAGGAAGCCGATCAGGACCGTCCGCACGCGTACACCTATCGCGATTTTGTGATTCAGGCTCTCAACGACAACATGCCCTACGACCAGTTTGTGCGTTGGCAAATTGCCGGCGACGAATTCGAACCGACCAACGATGCTGCCGTTTCGGCCACGGGCTTCCTGACCGCCGGCACAGCGTTCAAGTTGCCAGATTCGTTTCTCGAAAGCGAACGTCTGGCGAATCGTTACAACGAAATGGACGACGTGATCTCAACGCTGGGGGCAGGTTTTCTGGGAATCACCGTCGCGTGTGCTCGCTGTCACGATCACAAGTACGACGCGTTTTCGGCGAAGGAGTACTACCAGTTGCTGGGCGTCTTTCACAGCGGCGACCGCGTGACCGCCAAACTGCCCAGCGGCAAAGACGGCTTCTTCTTTCGAGACTTTGACAACCAGCGTCGAACCACCTGGTTGTTTCGCCGCAGCGATTTTTACGATCGCGAAATCGAAGTCGATATCGGCTTTCCCACGATGCTGTCATCCGGTGCCAAGGCCGATGACTACTGGCAAAAGGCGAAGCAAGCCTCTGCCGAAGTTGGCGAAGCGAAAAGCACGTTGCAACGTCGCGCTCTTGCCGACTGGATCACGGACACGCAGCACGGTGGCGGATCGTTGCTGGCTCGAGTGATCGTCAATCGAGTTTGGCATCATCATTTCGGCAAAGGAATCGTGGGCACAACCAGCGATTTTGGCGTCCAGGGCGATCGGCCTTCTCATCCTGAATTGCTCGAATACCTGACAAACGAGTTCGTTGCCGGCGGCTGGAAGATCAAAACGCTGCATGAAAAGATCCTCACCAGCGCCGTTTGGCAGCAGGCCAGCACGCGAGACGCCACAAACGAACAAGGCTCGGAAGTTGATCCCGCTAACAACTTACTGTGGCGCATGACTCCGCAACGTCTTGAAGCCGAAGTGATGCGTGACGCGATGCTGGCTGTCAGCGAAACGCTAAATCTTCAAGCGGGTGGTCCGGGATTCAAGCCGTATATTCCACCAGAAGCCAATCTCGCCAGAAACATCAAAGGCGAAGGTTATCCCAAAGACGCGAAGGACGACGCGGCCAACCGGCGACGTAGCGTTTATATGTTCCACAAGCGACTGATTCCCTATCCCATGTTTCAGGCGTTTGATCGCCCCGACCTGATGACCACGTGTGCTGTTCGGCAAAACACAACCGTGGCGCCTCAAGCGATGGTCATTCTAAACGACCGCTTTGTTCGATCAGTGGCGGGCGACTTTGCGAAGTTGCTGGTTCAGAGGCAAACTGAGGGCCCGGTTGCGGCAAACTCCGAACTGCAGCCGATCATCGAACAGGCTTTTGAAACTTCGTTCGCTCGCCTGCCGACGAATAGAGAAATAGAAACCTCGATCCAATTTATCGAGGCGCAAACCAAAGCCAGAACCGAGCGATCAGAACAGGATGCACGCATCGCAGCGCTGACCGACTTTTGTCAGTCGCTGTTCGGACTGAACGAATTCATCTACATCGATTGATGTGAGGCAATCAGCCGCACGGCGTTAGCCGCGGTTCTTTACATCCTGTCAGCCGATGGGCGTTAGCCCCGGTTCTTTGTGAAATGGACAGAAACCTGGGCCAACGCCCTGCGGCTAATTCTTAGGGACTAGATCCATGAATGATGAACCACTTGCCTACTTCATTACATGTACGGTTTACGGGACGTTCTTGCAGGGTGATGCTCGTTGGTGGCGTTCGCGGAACAAAGGCGCTCGGACTCCTCAACCGCTTCTTGAACAATGGCATCGCGATCGACTGGAGCACAAGGTAGTTCTCCTTGACGATGAGCAACGCACTGCTGTCGAGACTGAGATAAAACGCTTGTGTGAATTTCGCGGCTGGCAACTCTGGAAGGCAAATGCTCGCAGCAATCATGTCCATGTTGTTGTGACGGCATCAGGTTGCGAGGGAGCGAAGGTGAGAGACCAAATCAAAGCGAATTGCACAAGGATCATTCGAGTGCGTTGGCCATTGTTCGCTGACCGTCCCGTCTGGACAGTCGGCGGCGACTGGCAGTGCGTCAATACAGAGGACGATTTGGATCAGGTCGTTCTGTATGCTGGAGAAGTTCAGCAGCGGAAAGATCGCGACATCGAAAAGCCAGCCGCACGGCGTTAACCGCGGTTCTGACGTAAGCTGGTCATCCCGCGGAAATAAACCGGGGCTAACGCCCTGCGGCTAATTTAACAATGGGCGTTGCCCTAAAACTCAGAGAGACCATCTGACATGACAAAAAATTCACAGCTGTTTCCCTGCGGTCGCGTTGCCAACATGCTCAGTCGTCGAGAATGGCTTAGCAAAGCTGGCGCGGGAGCGGGAATGATTGGTCTTGCCAGCCTGATGGCAGAGCAGAATCTTCTGGCCGCCCCGCAAGCAGACGGGGCCTCCACGCCGGTGACCTCACTGCTTCCGCGTGTGGGCCACTTTCCCGCCAAAGTGAAGTCGGTGATCTGGCTGTTCATGGAAGGTGCTCCCAGTGCCGTCGACATGTTCGACCGCAAGCCAGAGCTCGACAAACAAGACGGCAAAACGACGGATATCCAGGCCTTCTTTGGTAACCCCGGCCCGTTGATGAAGTCGCCGTTTTCCTTCAAACAATATGGCGAATGTGGGCAGTGGGTTTGCGACAAGTACACCAACGTTGCCAAACATGTGGATAAGATGGCGTTCATCAAATCGTGCTACAGCGAATCGAATGATCACGTGCCAGCCATCTACCAAATCAACAGCGGGCTGCCTCGCCCCGGCTTTCCCACCGCTGGAGCCTGGGTAACGTACGGGCTGGGCAGCGAAAACCAAAACCTGCCCGGCTATGTCGTGATGGGCAACACCAAGGGAGCCAAAGGTGGGCCGCATAATTGGGGTGCCGGTTTCCTGCCTTCGACATTTCAGGGAACGCTTTTCCGATCTCAGGGCTCCCCGGTTCTGAATCTCAATCGGCAACCAAACATCACCAGGCAAGACCAGCGAGCTCAACTGGACCTGATGGCGAAGTTGAACGACGAACACATGCAGCGTCATACAGATGATGCTGAGTTCGCCAACCGTATGCAGTCGTTTGAATTGGCGTTTCGCATGCAGAAAGAGGCCACTGAAGTCGTCGATCTTTCGCGCGAGACAAAGGCAACTCAGGAGCTGTATGGTATCGACCAATCAAGAACGAAGTCGTATGGTTCGAAGTGCCTAATGGCGCGAAGGCTTGTCGAAAGCGGTGTTCGGTTTGTGCAGGTCTACAGCGACGGCGAATGGGATGCTCACAACGACCTGGAAGAAAACCACACGCATCACTGTGCGGCGACGGATGTTCCTGTGGCCGGATTGCTGTCCGATTTAGAAGAACGCGGACTGCTGGATTCGACGCTTGTGATCTGGGGTGGCGAGTTCGGCCGCATGCCGGTTTCGCAAAACGGCAAGGGACGCGATCACAATCCAAAAGGCTTTCTGCAATGGATGGCCGGTGCGGGCATCAAGGGAGGCGTCAGTTATGGCGAGACAGACGAAGTTGGCTACGAAGCCGTCGAAAACCCCGTCAGCGTCAACGACCTGCACGCTACCATCCTGCACCTTCTGGGCCTCGACCACGAGCGACTAACCTACTTCCACAACAGCCGCAGTTACCGGCTGACCGATGTCGCGGGCAAAGTGATACGCGAGATTTTGTCTTAGCGGATAGTCGCAGAGAGTTTGTGAATTTAATTTATGGAGTGCGGTGACTTGTCACCGCTTTTCTTTTCCTGCCGCGTTTCAAAAGTGCCAGTTTTTTCTGTCTTGTGAATACCAACAAGGTAAAGCTTCAACAAATCGAAGCACTCCAAAGAATGAATTCACAACCTCAGAGCAACTGCATGCAATAGCATCGGGCTTTCGAACTCGTTCCAAAACTGGAGTCTTTGAGGTTGCGCTATTTCAGGCTCAGAGGGCCGACATACCCAATGCCGGTGGCGTGGTATGCGGAAAGAATTAGGACGTTCGTAACGCCAAGCCGCTCAGTCGTCGCTCAGAGAATCATGCAAGCACCGTGCATGCTACCTTGGGCGAACATTTTAACATGACACAGCGAATCGATGAATGTAGACTTGAGCCTTATGTGCAGCCTGCGTTTGATTCTTGGAGTAGGACGTGAGAAATATCATCGTATGCCTGGTCCTGATATTTTCTGTGTCGCCTGCGATTGGCTGCCTTAACGATTCAGAGTTGCCGGATCGTGAACGTGAATTTCGGTCCCGTTACCTTCAACAAAACTCGCTGATGACATCTACCGATTCGACACCGGTGTCAAGTGGGTTTTCGGGAAAGGCGGTCAGCGGAATGTTTCTGGCAGTGGCAGCCATTGGCATGAGTTGGCTTGGACGCCGCGAAGTTGTTTGAGGAATTAAAAAAGCACTAACCATGCAACCCAGCCTTTTCGCCTTCACAAAATCTCGAGTCCTGTGCCTCGTCGGAATCTTCATGGGCGGCTGTTCTGGCATGGTTATAGGAATGGCTCGTCACGCCAATCCGAATCCGGAAGATTATGCTCACCTTGCCGAACGGATTCGCCCACCGTATCACGTGCCACCAGTTAAAGGGGGAATCTCACTGCGACTCGCGATGGTCCAGGACACACTCCACCAACGTTACCCAGCACATGGAACAAAGTGGTACGAAGCTCGGATAGCGGCTACGAATATCAAGCTGCAAGCCCTTCCCAGCGGCAGCAAAGAAAGCTGGCCGCTTATTGACGATTTGGCGGTGGCATGGGACCGCCTTGGCCAGCCTGATCAGGGAATCTCGCTACTCAAACAAAAACTGGACGAACAACAAGCGGCTGGCCTTGAAGACGCTGACCTGTATACGTCGTACGCAAATCTGGGAACACTGCTGATTCATTCAAACATGCCAGCAGCCACGCGAGGAGACACAGCGAGCGTTGAGCTTATCCGACAGGGCCTGGATATGATTCGCACGGCAGTCAAAATCAAACCCGATGCCCACTTTGGCCGCGAAATCTGGCAGGTTCGAATTGTCGAGTTCCTGTTGCAGACGATTGAAAACCCAGGGCGACTAAGAAAGCACGACTTTGTTGGCAACGGGCTGGACCTATCAATCGAAATGATGCTGGACCGCGAGCAAAACTGGTCTGTGATAAACTATGGACGAACAAATTTCGTTGAGTTTACGAGAGAATATAGTCCAGACGAAGCTGTCCCGGAATTTGTCCAGCCGGACTTTGACTTCGACGCTGCCGAGAACTACGCAGTTCTGCAACCGATGCGTCGATACGTCACAACAATCGGCGACGAGTCTTCAGGATTGGGGGGAATCGAAGATTCCGTTTGATGCGCCGATACTTGGCATCATTGGAATGTGGCAGGAAGGCGGCGGCCCGAATCCTCATTTCGCCCTGGCGATCGGCGAAATCATATTGCGCGTAGGTCAGCGTTATATCGCATGGAATGCGTTTGAACGTGCCTCGCGTATGGCTGCCAGATTTTCAGCAGACCCTGACACTCAGGAATTCCTTCGTCAGCACTGTTCACAACGTCAAACACAAATTGAAGAATCATTGCGATTCGTTGCTGCCCCGGATTCGTCTCGCCGCTCACTACCGTGGCAGTACGTCAGCACGCCTGCCGATCCAGAGATCGTCGATTCTCTACAGCTGACGTTCGAATCGGAACTGGCCGACGGAGAAAAATATCAACGCGAGTGCCAGGCGTATGAAGATTCGCAAATAGCCGCAGGACGCCCAATCGACGATCCCAGCTTCTTTGACGAGTTTCACCGGGACCACGGTGAAATTGCCAGCCCGGTAGGACTCGAAGAAAGCATACTGCGAGTCCCACGAAGAGCCCGCTCAGAGTTTGAATCCAAAGATACTTTCCACACCGCAATTCTGGGAGCCGGTGTCGGCGCGATGTGCGTCGCATTGCTGCAGAGAATGATTTGGTGGTTCAAACGCCGGAAGACGCTTTGAACCCGTTTCCACGCCGTCCAGTTTGGGAATGAGACAAATTTGTAACGCGTGATGAACTTGTCGTGCGATGATTTTGTCGCACGTTCTTATTGAGCCAAAGCGTGGCGAGCTGCGGGCCAGCCACTCGAAAAATGCGAAGTCAGAGCGTTGGTGGGTTTGCGGAACTTGCCCGCTGGTGGCGACGGGAACAGAGCATTGAAAATAGTCACGTAAAATCGATGCCGACAACAGCATTTATGCTGCTATGATCGTTGGTAAAGCTACCGGTGGTTCCAGAGCGGATGCGTTTCGGCGGACACCGGTCCACTGGCAGTGACAGCGACAGCGACAGCGGTAACCCAAATAGCCAAAAGGCCCCAACAACAGTACGAACACCAACTAGGTTTTCCGAAATGCATCCATCCCTGGGAGTAGTTTCGCCGGTGATCCGGAATTTGAAACCTGTGGTAGCGCTGGAGTTCTCTCAGACCTCATCAACCAAGGCAAATCCTAACACACCTTCTTTCCGAGACAGAATGCCTGTCTCAAACAACCTTAACAAACGCCCACTAAATTCGCGGAACTTCAATTCGCGATCACCGTAGTTGACAGTTGTGTGGGCAAGCAATGATGGCGAATTTGGTTGGTTCAACGATTTGCGGCACACGATTCTGTTTACTTCAAGATTAAGAGTGGATTCTTGGAAGAGAATTCGGCACCGTGGGCGTTTCAATAAGATCAGTAGGAACTAACGCCGCCATTGTTCTGTCAGGAATCAACATGCTGCACCGTTCGCCAGTAATTCGCGTTGCCGTGATCCTTTCATTGGCGATAGCCTCACGGATAGCAATCGCTCACGACGACCATTCGCACCACTACGTTTCTTATGTCGCAGTGTCGCAGGAATCAGCGAGCAAGACAACGTTGCAGCCCGATTCGACATCGCCGGCGGCAAACGTCACTCAGCCGATGGAAGCTTTTCGACCGTTCTCCGCAACGGTCAAGGTTCGATCTGACGGTCGCGTGCTGTTCATCGAATCCAACGGTTTGCCTCAGCACAATATGATGGTGGGCATCAAGTCGTGGCAGCAGCAGGTGCCGCTTCCACAACATTATACGGGAAACAACGCGTGGCAGATTCCGTTGCAACCCAGACTGGCCGAACAGCCGATTTCTGCGAAGACTAATCTGTTTCGTGGAGCCATTGCGATTGCCGTCAACGGAGTTCCTATCTTCAACGCTTTTAACAATCGCAAAGAAGACGCGTTTCTAGCAGCGTGTCCGGATACCCGTTTCCCCCTGGATATCATTGATGAAATGGT
>CALFSX010000185.1 GCA_937916515.1 uncultured Planctomycetaceae bacterium
AGCGAGCAGCGAGCAGCGAGCAGCGAGAGAAACCATGCCTTCTTTCGCAAGCTCAGTCCAACCCCGGTCCCCCCTTTATTCGCAGCCGCTTCGTGATTGATTCAACACGCCGGAAAGTCACCACCCGACCGTTGGTTGCACCATCCGCAAAGAGCCACCGTCCATTCGGGACTCACCATGCACCTGCCGCTGCTATGACACCTTGCGAGATCTGCTACCGGCGTTTCATCACAAACGCAAACAGGTCTCGAACTTGTTCTTCGGTTAACGTGTCCAGCAAGCCGTCTGGCATGAGCGACTTTGTTGTTTGAGTTCGTTCTTCGATGTCTGCTGTGGCGATGGACATTTTTTCCTTGTCGGTTTGTACTGTTAGTACACCATTCGTTTCGCCGACAACCACGCCGGTGATGACTCGACCGGACGCCAGAGCAATCACGGACACCGTAAACTGTCTGGGTACTTCGGCACTGGGATCGACGACATTGCCCAACAGGTAATCCATGTTGGCTCGATTGCCGCCCGTCAGATCGGGACCAATCTGACCTCCGTCACCATACAGCTTGTGGCACGCGGCACAGGATTTTTTGAACAAGGCAGCTCCGGATTCAAGGTTCGCGGCGGCCAGCACGTCTGCTGTGAGTTTCTGCTTGAGTTCGCTGATTCTAGCTTCTTTGTCGGCGGACGATTCGTTGATGACTCCCCACTTGGCTTCCACGATCCGTTTGATGTCGGCATCGTTGAAGGCCAGCAGCTGACGCACCTGCACGGCGGCAAGTTCGTTTCCGGAGACTCGCCCATCATTTAAAGCCTTCATCAGTTCGATAGCGTACGACTTGCGGCTGATCATGGTATCCATGGCCGCTTCTTTAGCTCCATGCCGCAGGCTGTCCCAGCGTTTCAGCAGTTCGGCGGGAATTCGCGGATCATCGTCGAACGCAGCGAGTGCCTTTGCAACGTCGGCATAAATAGCTCGGTCGTTGAGAAGGCTTAAAAGCACTGGTAGAGTTTTCTTATCTCTAATTTCGGCCAAGGCTCTGACGGCCATTGAACGTGCTGCGTGATCGCCGCTCCGGTCTTCAACTAACATCCGTAGGTCTTCGATTGCCGCTCCGTCTCCGAACAATACAGCAACCTTTCTTGTCAGATCAATAATTGTTGCGTCACCGCTGGCCATAAATCGTTTTTGCGTTTTGTCCCACCCATTCGGTGCCGCTGGCCGCAGCTGCCCCCGATACCCTTCGATTAGGCCATTCAGCACGGCCACTTGTTGCTCGGGCAAACCAGCTGGCCCATGTGATGATAGAAGCTCCCCCAACACGAGTTCTCGCATATCCTTCAGTTGAGCTATCCGTCGAACCGCGAATTGCAGCAGCCGTGGAGAGACTCCATCCGTGGATGCGACATACATCAACGCTGCCGGAGACGTTTCTTCCGAAAGTGCGTACCATGCCATCAGTTCCAAACTCTTGTCGTCGAACTCCGCGATTCTGTCAACTAAAACCTTGGCGGACATTATTCGCGTTCGGCTGTCGAGCTTCTGCAGTGACGAGGCCACAGTCAACAGGACCCGGGGGGAGGATGTTGTCTGAATCAGCGTCAGCAAAGTCGAGGCGGATCCGGAATCAGCCATATCGAATGTGCGGGAAGGATCTGCTGGTCCCGCGCGTAGCCCCCCCCGTTCAATCGCCTGCCGAAGTATGAATGCAACTAAATCATCGTCTTCAAACTGAAGTAGATCTTCGATGATTGGCGTCGGCAATCCGCCTGCAACTTCCAGAACTTGCAACGCTGTCAGTTTAGAGCGGCGATTGGCGACTTCGTTGCCTGAAAGCTGTGTCATCTCGCGATGAATCAAGTCCTGCTCGGCTGAGTCTACATACGGCACGCGTTCTGCAAGCAGTCGGAGGGATTTGCGTTTCGTCCATTCAGATCCGGTCAGGGCCGATGATGCTAGGCGTGCCAATGAATCAGTTTCCGGTTGAGGACTAATCGCTTGAGCCTTCACTTCCCCGTAACTAATCCGATAAATCCGCCCACTCGTCCGATGCACTCCGTCGTGGTCGTGGCATTCTCCGTTGTCGGACCAGTCGCTTAGATACATGCAACCGGCGGGGCCATAGGCGAGTTGAACGCCTCGGAACCATGGTGTATTCACCTTTAGAAAATTTGGTTCGTGTTTGGCCACATAGCTGCTGCCTTTGCGTTCGATGCGATCGACGTTGACGCAGCGGCCGTGAGTGTTGCACATGAAGGCTTTGCCCCAGTATTCTTTCGGGAAATTCTGGCCATAGTACAGCATCAAGCCGCAGTGACTGTGGCCTCCACCCAGATCATCGGCCTTGCCGTCTCGACTTTCGCTCCACTTGCCGGTGTTGTCCCAGTGATAGTGATCGCTGATGGGGCCCATTAATTCGTAACAATGCGGATTAAAGTCCTGGCCGAACATGCGTTCGTAATGAGCTCCCGGAATCACGTGCCACAAATGGCCGATCACGTTGTTGCTCATGAACATGTCGCCGACTTCGTTGTAGTCCAGGCCCCATGGATTGGTGGTGCCGTGACACACAACTTCAAACGTGTGCTTGATTGGATGGAACCTCCAGATGCCGCAGTTGATCGGCGGGCGTTCTGCCTGAGGTGTGTCGGGCGTTCCGGGATACGACGTGTCCGTGATGCCGTGACGTCCGTACAACCAGCCATCCGGTCCCCACATCAACCCGCTCACAAAGTTGTGACCAGCATTCTTTGTCCAGCCGTTCAGCATTTCGACGGGTTCGCTGTCGGGAACGTCGTCGCCATTTTTGTCGGGGATGAACGACAGAGTGCCGTCGTTCAAAATCCAGAGTCCGCCGTAGCCCCACGTCAGACTTGTGAGCATGCTGCCTTTGTCCCAGAACACTTTGCGTTCGTCGTGCTGGCCGTCGCCGTCCTTGTCGTGCAGAATGACGATTCGATCGCGAAGATTCGGGTCGATCTTTCCGTGAGCGCTGTAAGTATAATTTTCGGCCACCCACAGCCGGCCAGTGTCATCGAAGTCGAAGCAGATTGGCTGCTGAACATCAGGTTCGCCGGCAAACAGCGTTACCTTGAATCCCGGAGGCAGCTCAAACAGTTCCAGCATCTCCTGCGGCGAAGGAGGATGTTCGCCAGCGGCCTGAGTGTTAACGGGTGTCGGGAATTCGTCATTCGCAGAAGTGAATCCGCACGATGCAAATGCTGCCCAAACACAAAGAGTTCGAATAAGTTTCACGCCTGTTTCCTTTCGCTGGATGACAATCAGCAAACGATAACAGGCAAATCCACCGACGTCTTGCGTGCATACAAATTTTCAACGCATGTAACGGCGAAGCAGAAACGCGGCTAATGTCCGAACGCGAAAAAACTGCTGTACGGCTTTGGATGGGGTGCGAAGCGGCTTACGTTAATCTGCACCAGGCGGCGACACCCGAATAGGAAGGCGGTGTGCATAATTTCCGAACGCAGTCTACCTTTTGTTATGGACGACCATGTTCTAAGGTCAACTGCCATCAGCGACACCTGGTTTCAACGTGACCAGAGTCAGCGGTTCAGGTCGATAGCAAAACGAAGGGAGGACGGGTACGGGGCACGAACCCGGTCCTCCCTCGCCACCTTCCCAAAGGAAGGATTGGCTGAAAAACAGATTTCTGGTTTTAAGTCCAATGCTGAATCAGCAGCAGCGGGACGTTGACTGCGTTTGTGAAGGTCGCATGTTGTTGCCGTCTGCTGAAAGCCATGGTCGCCTCACATTCCCTGAAAGAACGCACAGACTTACTTTTCCGAAGCGAAGGACGACCAACGTCGATCACGATCATGGCTGGGGCCAGTTCCGGTTACGCGGCAGAAGGTCAAGGTCGGATCGATCATTAGTTCCGCTGGAGATGTTTCAGACGCCAAACGACCGTGTATCTCACCACGACAAGTGCACAATCGACGCGTGCTGCGAGGCCTTGCCGGTTTTTGCCAAACTTTCCCGGACGATTGCCGCAAATCAGGGTATGCCGGGGCCAGTCTATGGGTTCAGCAGGATCACAAGTTAGGTGATCTACTACTGTTTAGCCCAGCGAAACACGGCCGCTTGCGTTTATCGAAGCGTCTATAAAGTTATGAGTGCCTGCCAGCGAACTCAGCTTCCTTCGAGGTGGCCGCGGTTGGACTGTCCTTGAGAAGGAAACTCCAGGGTTTGGCCATGAAGTTTTGCTGGTTCCTAGCCGCGCCCCCGGCCACTCTTCGCGCCACATTTCGGTAAGCACCTATTCAGCGATGCAGCTCGATTTTTCCGTGCATCGTGTACATGCGGAAGCCGGTGCCATCCGGCACCAGAACACCGCTCGACTTATTGTCTTTTACAGGAAAGACGGGGCCTGCCGTCGCCTTTGTCCAGACAGACAAGTCGTTCGATACGGCGAAGTACGTACACCAGTCTCGCGGCTTAGAAGGACTGCCTGTGCCATGCATCACGGCGACGTACGTTTTGTCTGTTTTGATAATCTGGTTCATCGCAATCATCAGGCCGTCATAGGACTCCGGGCCTGGAACAATTACCGGTGTATCGCTGAGATTGGTCCACACCTTCATATCGACGGACGTCGCATGCCAGATTCCGGCATCTCGGCGTTCGTAAAACAGATGCCACATGCCATCTTCAAAGAAGGCCGTCGGAGTACCAAACGGCCCCGGCGGGATAGGGCTGCCATTGGCAAGTCTCACGTCCAATGTGCCAACGCGTTTCCAGTTAAGGCCGTCGGTTGATGTCAGCAACTGCGATTGATCATCAGCGCCTTCGGCAAACATGTACAATGTTCCTTCGTGAGGAACGATCATCATGTCTTCTATCCAGCATTCTTCAAAGATTGGGCGATCGCTGAACCGAGTCCACGTAATTCCGTCCTCAGACGTGGCATACCCCAGCTTCATAGTGACGAGCGATTCTTCCGGATTGTAGCCGGTATACCACAGCCGAAATTTGTCATTGTCCTTAAGAATCCAGCCACGTTCGCGTATCAACGCATCCCAGCAGCCGGCCGCGCCCGTGAAAACGGGGTCCGACTGAACCTGCTTAAAATGACTTAGCGATTCAGGCAGATCCTGTGCATCCACCGGGCCGTAACGGGCTACTAATGCAAAGACCGCAAAAGCTTTAAACAAGTAAGAGGAATGGTGGGTTAGCGATGTATTGTGAGTCATTGATTCTTCAATCCCGTTACATCAAATGCAGGTTGTGGCAAGCTATGGCGTGGACAGTTTCAGTTGGTGTAGTACGGGTTTCCAGCTTTGATCGATCGGTGTTCGCACGACAACTGCGTTGGGCGTTCCCGCAATTTTTGCATGGCGAACCTGAGCTTCAACTTCGGATTCGCTGACATCCCAACCTTGAACAATCGCAATCAGACGGTTGGCTTCAATGGGCTTGCTATCCTGTTTTAGTGGCATGGCCTGAAACATTTTCAAGCCATGGCCAATCCACGCTCCGGGTTCTCCATAGCGTGAACTGTCGCGCTCAAACATTTTGAATGGCAGCAAGACGGCAATCCAGTCCGCTTGTTCGGCGACCGGCTGAAGCTGTCGATTCCACGCTTTCCAGCAGATTCCGTTATAACAGCCGACTCCCGCACACACGCCGTCTGGTTCGCAATCGTGTTCTTCGCATTCGGTTAGCCAAACGGGAATCACTTCGCTGTTTGGGGCAAGTTTTGAGACCTCCGCAACAAACAACGCGGCTGCGTCGTCCTTAAGAGCAGACGCCGTGCGAATTGGGCCGTAGTCGGTTGTCCAGCGACACAGCGTATTGCCGCATCCGCAGGCAGAAGGAGCTCCCTGCAGGTCGTTCAGAAATATACCAACGGCATGGGGCTTACCGTTCAGAAGGCGACTCACACGTTCAATCTGAGCGTCGAAGGCTTCTTTGTAGAAGATCGGCACCCACGGGTAATTCTTCACCACTTGAGTTTTCGGCAGGGGAATCGGCGCGTCAGCAAACAGCCTGCGCCATTCTGGGTGGCCCTGCAAACTTGCCATCCATTCCGGGTGAGCGTCCGCGAGTTCCGGGCAGCGAGCGATCTCAATCCAATAATACAGCTGAAGCCCGGATTCGACGATTCTTGCCGCAGCCGCGGCTTCCGAAGCCTGTTCCTGCGGGGTGATCCCGTTAAGTTGCAGAACAATGGCGTTGTTTTTTTGTGCCGATTTCAGTTCGGACAATTCCGCTGCTGTAACCTGTTCGTCAGACAGCATCACGGAATGCAGTTCTCCTGCTGCCGCAATATTAGAACAACATGCCAAAAGCATAGTTGCGGCAATCGCTGACATTGATTGAAGCTTATTTGCTGTGAGATTCATACACCAGTGTCTCCGGATTTTCCGCCGCCCAGGCGTACCAGCGGCATTGAATACTGTTTACCCATTGAAGTTCTTTCCCACGCAGCGGGCCATCAATGGCTCGTCCGGCCATTGTCCAGCGAGTGCCAGTTTCCCGGTCTTTTATGGGAGCCGTTTCCGGCGAAATCCTGTCGGCGTAAAACGTCAGCAGCTTTCCGTCCAGCATGCGACTGAATGCGGCGGACGTTTGTGTAGGAGCGTACCAAAACACGGCGACGGGTTGGTCTCCAACAGTGTCGTTAAAGCACTGGCGTTCAACGGAATCAACCGGAACAAACGCCTTGCGGGTGGCCCCAACTTCCACGCCCATCACTGTAGCCATGGGCGCTACTCGGGCATCGACGTCTCTCAGCGTCTGCTTCGCTTCGTCGCTGAAGTTTTTCGGCAACTCCGTCACAGCGTACCTTTCGCCATCAAACAGGTCATAGGCGGTCGATTCCGGATGCAGCATTAACCAATAGTCCCAGTTCGTCACCATGCTGGGAACTCTCCCAAGTTGTTCGCCCTTTTTCGGCCCGTCAAAACACAGACCGCTGAGCGCCGACCACAACGAGCCATCCGGCCCTTTCACCACCATCACTCCGTTACGCCAGCCGTAGAAGCTGTATCCATAGTCTTTTTGATAGGCCGCGACGTAGCCGCCGTCTGGGTCGTAAAAGAATAGCCCATAGGTATCGTTCACAACTCGTGGGCCGGCCAGAAAATGCCGCAACGGCACGGCACCACCATTGTGAGCACCGCGAACCCACGCGATGACTCGATCGCTGTTTTCAATCAGCCCTTTGCGATGCTGAGTCGAACAGTAAGAACATGGCGGTTCTGTTAACGGCTTGAACAGATCTGGCCGCACCAGTATTCGGTCGGGCGAAGCTTTAACGTCGTCTGCTGCGCACTCACAGGGTGAAACCCAAAGCCCCAGAATAAACGCTAATAGAAGTGAGTATTTCATGACGGATTCTTTACTGAAATCAGCACTTGTTTTTGTCGATCGTTGCGAAGATTCAGACAGCCTGGCAGTCACACTAACGCACGCGTCTCTAAGGCTTTCGAATAAAATCAGCCGCATAGGAACGGATCTGCTGACCGTTGAGCACGTGAAACATTCTTAATTTTTCGATCGCTGACGCTCCAAATTTGGTCATCGGCACATGAATCAGCTTCTTCTTGTGCTTGCGAGCCAGGCGACGCCAGCCGGCTCCCGGTGGAGAATGACTTAGCAACGCAATATGCCGTTCTGTGCTGTAGTGCAAAGCGGCAGCGATTAAACGTTCTTCCAGAGTGTCTGTAAAGTCAAACCGAGGATCGCGGAACACATCCGGAATCGGGCGAGGCGGAAACAGAAACATGCATCCACCATATCTTGCCAACGCGATTCCGGGGCCAACCACGTTTTGCGTAAAATCTGTGGCGAACAGAGACAGCGTCGATTCATCGTGATTTTCCGCATGCCACGTAATTCGCCACGGATAATTTCGGGGATCAGCGGGAGAATCGAACAGCATCACCACGCAATCCAGAGTTCCTCGCGCGGGAGGAATCACCTTCACGTAAAGTTCGCCATTGTGCCAGTTTCGCAGCGTTTCTCGAATATCCAGGCCGTCTTTGATGCTGGCACTGAACTTTTCTGTTTTGGCAAGGTCGTTGCCGAGCAGATCCAAAGCTGCATCTTTGATGTGCGTACGAAACCGTTCAATGGCAACGTCTTCTGGTGGCCAGCTGCATTGGCCGAACGGATTCCAGGTTTTCTCCCACTGAATCTGCTGTTTGCGTTCGGGGCGAGCGTGCAGTCGGCAGCTTCTCCATACCATTGGATGGCCCGGCAGTCGACTGACAGTTTCCAGCAACGTCATGTCAGGCAGCATCAGCCCATCAACGCCAAACTGAACTTCCGGAAACTCTTCGCGATTCTGAAACATATATTCGCGCGCGGTCTCGGCCACATGAATTGCAAACTGGTCTCCGGCAATTTGCTGCGACGCCGTTATCAGGGTGTACAGGTCCGGCGTGAGTCGTCGTTCAATCAGCGAAAGATTGCGAATGTATTTCAGCATCACCGCCAGCAGGTGCGGCGTGATAGGGCGAGCTCGCGGACCGAACTCGCTTCGATAGCTGTCTCGAGCCGCCAGTAACAACGACTTAATGCCATCAATAGACATATTTTCGTCGTCATCCAGTTCAGCTCGCGCCTTTTCGTACTGTGATGTGACGAACGGCAATTCGCCCAGCATAAACGTCAAGGTTCGTGGAGCCACGGAAAATATCTGAGCCGGGTTGGCGGGCAATGGAGCGGCGTCTGGGCGATCGACAACAGATTGGTATGCATCACGTATCCATGGCCAATCCAGCACGCTGCAGACAAACAGGATCGATTGATACTGCTTGTTCAAACGGTGCAGTTCGTTTGCCATCCAGGCAATGCGAGTTAGATGAGCTTCCTGATCTGGCTTTGCAATTGCGGGCAAAACCGCAGCGGCAAAGCGTTCAACGGACACTCGCTTTAACGCGTACGGATCGGGCAGAATGGCGGTGACAGGTAAATAGTTTTCATCTTCAATATCGATGAACGCTCGTGGAATGTGTTCCTGCATTGCAATTCGCAAAGCGGCGATGACTGGCTGACACGGGTCGATCGGCACATAGCTGCAGCGTCCAAGCTCATGATCGAAATCATCGTCATCATCATCGTCTTCGCTATCCGCCCCCGGCGAATAGTCTGTTGGCGCCTTAAACTTGTCCGAAGTTTCTCGCTGCAGTACCACAGACACATTCGGCAACCACTGCACAGCCGTTTCAACTTCGGTTTGAAACGACGGAGGCAAGGGAACCGCCACACAGTCGAAGGCATGCGCAAGCATCGTGCGGCGAACTTCGACAGCAAAGTCGCCGCTGCCATGAACCACCGGCAGCACGGTGATGTTTTTGCCAATTTTCAGTACGTCGGAAATCTCAATCGTCATAACGCCATCCGCCAACACTTCAGGAAACAGCGAAGTCCGCTGCTGCACCTATTCTAGAGCAGTTTGACGGAACAAGCGAACGATCCGCAAAGACAGCTCACGCATGAGGTGCAGCCACGGATTGTGGCCGATTGGCGATTGTTGAAAATGGAGCGTCTGAGTCGGGCTGAGCTTACGAAGGAAACCCCAGGTTTCGCTCGTAACTCTGTGCGACCACGATTTCAACAGCGAAATCACAGTTCGCGGCGCTGGACGTCGCGGCTAATCGCCGATCACCATGCTGCGAGCGACAATTTCCGGAACCGCTTCTTCGTCGGCACTGGAAAATCCAGTCACGAACTCAAGCTCGCTCAACGCCTGCTCTGTGTCCTGAATGCTGCCAGCGACGGAATCGACCTGTTCAGACAACATCGCGGGGTCGCCTTTGCTGATCCCCATTTCGGCAAGCGATCGTATCTTGTTTTCCAGACGTCGTTGTTCTGCTTTCACCAGTTCAAAACTGTCTCGCGCCTGTTCGAAGTTCTTCTTCCGATCTTCGCAGGTCTTCAAACTGTCCTTCATTGTTGCGACAATACGATCGCGTTGAGCCTGTTGAGGACGCGACGTTTCGCGTTCCAGGCGAGCTTGCAGGCCGCGAATTTCCTGTTCGATGTCTTCAATGGTGGTTGTTTCGAAGAATCGATTCAGGGAATGTTCTGTGTACAAAAGCTTCAGGAACAACCACAACAAGCGGTCAAGACCGTCCAGCCGAACGTCAGTTAACGCGCTGTCAGGATCCAAAACCCCATGACCAGCCTGATATTCGCCAGTGATTTTCCGCAGCTCTTCACACTGATTCATCAGCTTTTGGAAACGCAACTGAGCTCCCCGCGACAGCGCGGCCAGCATCCGTCTCATGCGAACTTCAGCGGCTTCGGCGCCCTCTTTTGATTGAGCCTGGTATTCACCCATGTCAACCAACTTGCGGAAGCGTGGATGAGTTCCCACAAAGCCCAGCCACGCAATTTCAGCAGCGGCCACCAATGGCAAACCGACTTCAGGTTGACCTGAAAGCACAGAAAAGCCAACGCCACCTGCCAACCCTAACAGGTTCCAGTGGTTCTTAAAGGCTGCCTTGATGTACTTCCAGAGTTTCACGGTTGGTGATTACCAATACGTTTGTCAAAACCAAATAGGCTGCGAACCAGGTCACAGGATGAAATAGCCGTCAAGAATCTATTAACTGTTGCTGGCGGATCGTATTCAGAACGACTGCTAGGTCGTTTCCAATTCTTCAAGAATATCACGAATCTGGAACACGGTCTGCTGAAAACCGCTTTCACGCTGCATTTCCAGAGCAGGCCGATTGGGTGGCTCCACCTCTATCTGATGTAGCAGCGTTCCCGGTGAACCACTTAGGATAAAAACGCGATCTCCCAGGTAAACGGACTCTTCAATGGAATGGGTGACAAAAAAGACGGTTGCCTGAACTTCACGCCACAAAGCCACCAACAAATCCTGCATCTGCATTCGAGTGTGCGGGTCAAGCGCTCCGAACGGTTCATCCATTAAAATGATGCGAGGACGCAGAATCAGAGTTCTGGCGATCGCCACGCGTTGACGCATACCCCCGGATAATTCGTGAGGAAACTTGTTAGCGTCTGTGTCAACGTTAAGCCCCACTTTTTGAATCCACTGTCGCGCCTGCTCATACCGATCAGGCTTCGAAACACCACGACACTCCAAACCAAAAGCGACGTTATCCAAAACCGTGCGGTTGTCAAAACTTGTGTAGTCCTGAAACACCATGCCTCGATCCGGCCCCGGACCAGGCACTGGCTTGCCACAAACCAGAACTTCACCGCTGGTTGCCGGATGCTGCGGTTCCAGACCCGCGATCATGCGAAGAATGGTACTTTTGCCGCAACCGCTGGGACCAAGCACCGCGACGAATTCACCAGCACCCGGCATATCGGGAATGGCAAAGGTCACATCCCTCACTGCCGTAAACGCATCCGGACGACCGGAGTTGTACGTCTTCGTGACGTTTTTGAATTCGACAACGTTCTTATGAGTCATTGGTTTGGATCATTGCTTTCACTGGGCCGTTTGTCACCACTGCCAAACACAGCAAAACATGGTAGCAGAACCGCCTTTACACCGTTACCGTCATGCCGAACTCCGCAAAAACACTGAAGCGCACAACGCATCAGCGAAGTTTTGTTTCTGCCGTTCACACCCCGATCGGCTTATGAATGGTCGTAAAACGAATGCTTCGATGAGTCGCAGCTTTTCCAGAAAGAGCGATTCACGGCCTCGGAGCGTAGGCGACCATGTCTTATTTCTTATGATAAACTGCTGTAACGAACTTCCGGCGTGAGAAGATCAAAGTTTTCCTGTAGCCGGACCTTGTATTTGCCAACGCACGGAAAACCACGGAAACATCAGCAGGCTGCATTCTTCGCTTCGCAATCAGCCAGAAGACTTCCTGCGCTGCAGTGGCCGTCCGAGATGGTTCGCACGACAATCACGGCGTCAGTTTAAAACACAGATGGACCACGAACACCTTATGTCAGCTCAAACTTCGGCAGCCCAAACAACAACCGTCATCACAGGTGGAGGTAGCGGGATCGGCAAAGCGACGGCGCTGCTGTTTGCCAAATTGAATAGCCGCGTGTTCGTGGGAGACCTGGCTTTTAATGAAGCGACTGTCGGCGAATTCGCAGCAGTGGGCATCACCGCTGTCACATGCGACGTTCGCTTGACTGAACACATCAGCCGCCTGATTCAACAGGCGTTTGACAGCACCGGGCGTCTGGACGTGCTTGTCAACAACGCCGGTGTTGGGCTGGTGAAGCAGATTTCAGACGTGACCGAAAAAGAATGGGATAACGTTCTGGACACGAACCTGAAGGCAGCATTCTTTGGGTGCAAAGCCGCCGTGGCAATCATGTCTCAACAGGATTCTGGTGGCAGCATCGTAAACGTGGCCAGCAATGCCGGATTGTTACCGCGAGCTCACGATCCCGTGTACTCAATCAGCAAAATGGCTTTGGTCGCCTTGACGCGAAGTCTGGCGCTGTGTCATTCACCTCAAAGAATTCGCGTGAATTGTGTCTGCCCCGGACCGGTTCAGAACACTCAACTGATCGCAGAAAATTTTGAAGGCTGCGACGACCACCAGCAGGTTGTTCAGCAACTTATCTCCGCCAGTCCACTGGCAAATGCATGGGGGCGAATGGTGACTCCCGAAGAAATTGCAGAGACCATTGCATATCTGGCCAGTGACTCCGCCCAAATGGTGACGGGAACGTCAATCGCAATTGACGGCGGCAAATCGCTGGGAGTACCTCCGCAACGTAACGTCTGACCAGAGGAAGCCCGGTCTGAACAGCCGGCGGCTGCGACCCCCCTGTTGTACAATCAATCCGTCCGTGGCGCGGTGGGCCAAAAAGATTTCCCGTCCAGCTCGACTCGTAGAGGAGGATTACAGCAGGTCGCCCCCGAACTCCTCTTCGAGTCGGGTTAAACGAATCGATCTCAGCCGCATGCATCCTGGGCAAACGACAATGGAGCGTCTAAGGCGGTTCGAAAGTACTACGCGAATTCGCGTTCCACGCCACCGGCTCAAGGGCAAAGCCCTTGCTAAGCTTTATGAGCGTCAGCTTCTGGTGCTTTGTGGTCATCCGCAGGAGCGGCATGGGCATCTTCAGACTTGGAGTGCTCACCACCACCATGATGTGCTGCATCAAGCTCTTCCATTTCCGCGCCCCAAACACCATCCTGAGGAGCCAATGTTGTGTAATACTTGACTCCAATATCCGGCAGCAAAGCGATAGGCAGACCGATTGCCAGAATGGTCGTGGGAGCCAACAGTACAAACTTCCAATTGCCTTCAAATTTCAGATGCATAAAGAACATCATCACTGACATGGCTTTGGCGACAGCAATAGCCAAAACCAGCACGATGGTGATCATGCGGTTTTCGAAGCTTAGTACGTCAAACAGCACCGACAATCCGGTGAAGATGCACAACGCCGCAAAGACGGCCAGGTAGTTGACGTGATGGGCACTGTGGTCATCATGTGCCATGATATTCTTCTTCCGATTTTTTCAGGGGATACAACAAGGCAAGGGAGGTTGCTGGAGGCTGATCACTTGTGCTGCGCACAACGATGAACGATCCCCGATCAGATAATATACAACAATGGAAACAGGAAGATCCAGACAAGGTCAACAAAGTGCCAGTACAAGCCACTGTTTTCGACCCAGTTGGTCCAACGATCGTCCATCTTTGAACCCTGCATCAAAGCCCAGATGAACAATCCCATTCCTACCAATACGTGAATCGCGTGGAAGCCCGTCATCAGGAAGTAGATGGAAGCAAACAGGTTGCCATACAGCACTGGATGCATATCAAAAATTCCAGATACCGACGCAGCGTAGGTCTTATCTGCCTTCAGGCCAGCAAGGAAAGTTTCAACTTCAGAATAGGCTAATGGTGGCAACGAATCGCCTTCCGCCAGAGCAGCTCGAGCGGCCAGGTATTGTGGACCAGTGGCTTCAGGAACTTCGACCAAAGACACGTTGGCCACGATATGCTGGTGCAGGTTTTGCCATTTACCGAACAACACAACATCTGCAGCGGCATTTTCACGTTGCGCCGGTTCACCCTTGTCGCTCTTGGAAAAGATGTCCAACTGAGCATTCACTGTCGACAGGTCGTTCGCTTCAGGAACTTCAACCAGCTTCGCGTCTGTGTATACGGCGAATCGTTCGCGAACAACTTCTTCCAGTTGACGATCAACCTTGCTGATTGCCTGCCCGGGAGTTTCCGGAATACGACCTGGCAGAATGTCGTTGGCAAACTTGCCGTTGTATTCAGCACCCTTAATGCACAGGAACAGGCAAGCCAGTCCGAGAGTGTAAATCAGATACTTGCGAGCTTTGTCGAACTGTTTCTGTGCCATTGCTTCGTGAGCCACAACGACAAAATAACTGGACACGATCAGCACGAACGTGTTCAGACCGCCCAAAAAGACGTTAATGTGAGTGTCGTGAGGGTCTGTCGGCCAGCCTCTGGAACCAATACGCAGCACGATGTACGAGCCAATAAAGGCCGTAAAGAACATAATTTCCGTGCCAAGAAACAGCCAGAGCCCGAGCTTTGAGTTCGGAATCGGGATGCCCATTTTTAGACTGGAAGGTTGTTGCGAGTGTGACATTTCGGTGATTCAGTAATCAGGCTGAGGTCAGAAACTGACCGTTATCCCATTGCGGTTAACCGCAGAAAATCGACGACCATCGCCACCAGCAACAGCGGGAGGCAAAATAACGATACATACAGCAGTTTTCGGGCTCGTTCATCGGTTCGAACCATGAGAAAACGAATTGAGTAAATCAGATAGCTGACAGAAACAGCAAGGGCGACACACAAGTACAAATCGCCGGACATTCCCACCTGAGTTGGCATCGCGGAAATCGGAACAAATGCAGCCGCGTATGCCACAGCAATCAGGCCTGTTAACAGGCCATTGTCTTTAAACGAAGGCAGCATTCTTAAGCCTGCCTGTTCGTAGTCTTTACGATGTATCCATCCAATCGCCAAAAAGTGTGGAAACTGCCACACAAAGAAAACTCCAAACAACGCCAACGCTTCGTAGCCCCAATGTCCGCCCGCCGCCAGCCAGCCCAAAACGGGAGGCATCGCACCAGGAACAGCACCCACAGTTGTGCAAAACGACGTTTTCGTCTTCAGCACTGTGTAGCCCAGAACATAAGTCAGTAATGTCGCCAGTGTGGCAATCGCAGTGTCTGGATTTACGGCCGTCCAAAGCATCCAAAAACCAATAGCGGTGATGGCACTGGCAACGGTCACGGCCTCAGCCACCGGCAGTCGGCCTGAAGCAATTGGTCGCTGCATTGTGCGAGTCATCAAACGGTCAGTCGGACGTTCCAGGCACTGATTCAAGATACTGGAAGCGGCGACCAACAGCACAATCCCGCATAAAGCGAGCAACAGCGTTGTTGCCTGAAAAGAAATCGGTGACGCCAGAGTAAACCCGACAGCGACTGAGATCATCGTCATCACGGCAATGCGTGGACGGCAAAGTTCAGCGTAGTCAGCAGCACGCTGACGCAGCACCGCGTTGAAGCTATCCACCGAAAGTGCGTCTTCTGCAACAGCGTTGGCTGATTGTGAACCGGAAACGATGCTCACGCAGCACCTCCTTCAGAGGGCTTGTGGTGAGTTGCAGCAGTGAATGCCGACGAGAACGAAGTCAAGCGGCCTTCCTTTGCAGTCAGGCAAAGTTCGACAGCGGCAGCCGTTGAAGTCGCCAGCAGAAACATGCCCCCAACCGTATGCAGGCTGCAGGTGATATTCTGTGACAATGAATTTGTACTGGCGACCCAGCCAAAAGCGGGAAATCCCAGCTTGGTCACCCAGGAACCCATACCAAGACTAACCTGAATCAACAAAGCCGCAGTCAGCCATTTTGCTCGACGATTGAGAGCAGCCAGTTCGCTTCTTGCCAACTTTGGAATCACGCAGGCTGTCAGCAAAGTTACAACGATCGCACCAGCAAGATGCTCGTGTAGCATGGTTCCCAAATGTCTGAAGAAGCCACCCAGAACATATTGGCAAATCACGGCGATTGGCAACAGGACCGTCAGCGCTACTCCAACAGGAGTAAACCTGGTATCAACCGTTGATGTGTTTGTGCTGGAATCTGGCCTTCGCACCAAAACAGCGAAGATAAAACACATCGTGAAAAACAATCCGCCAGTGATGCTGTGAATCATTGCCAGTTTCTGAGCGTCCATGCGGACACGCATCCCACCCAGTAAGCCCTGTCCGATCACGGCGATCAAAATGGCTACCGACCAGGTTCTAACCCATCTTTGCTTCTGGCACGAAAATGCAACCAGTACCAGACCAATGCTGACAAAGCCAATCAGCATCCCAGCCAAACGGTGACCATGCTCAACAAACTTGTCTGTGTTCCGCAAGTCGTTAAGCCACGGGTAAAGAAGCATGTTTTGCCCATCAGATGTCGGCCAGTCGGCGAATGCCATGCCGGCTTTGAGTGTCGTAACCAGCGCACCAATCGAAATAGGCAGCAGAGCGACGCAGCACGTCAGCAATGCAAACCGTTTCACGGTGAGACTAATCTTGTCGGAACTTTGAGACACTCTAAATCTAACTTAATGGGCAACGTGCTTGTTGAAACCGGCGGCACCTGTTGACCGGACGGAAATGTCGGCCTTCAATTTTTAGTGAACGTTCTTCGTATCGCTCGCAGCGATCTTTGACGCATCAACCGGTGGCTCTGTCTGCAGAATGAAGTCCTGCCCGATTGCTTTCGCTTCAGGTGACGAATACTCGTATGGCCCACGATAACAAACCGGAGGAACGTCGAAGTTACCGTGTCCTGGAGGCGATGGAGCACTCCATTCAAGACCGTTGGCATCCCACGGATTGCGTCCAGTCTTCTTACCCATGAACACGCTGTATGCGAAGTTTCCAAGCAGCAGAAACTGAGCAACTCCCATCAGCACTGCAGAAATCGTCATGAACTGATTCATGGGCAGAAGGTGTTCAAGGTAGGGGTGCAAATACGGATCAGCGTATCGGCGTGGCATTCCAGCAATGCCCAACAGGTGCATTGGGAAGAACGTTCCGTTGAATCCGATAAAGGTCAATGCAAAGTGCCACTTGGCGACTGTGTCATTCATCAACCGTCCAAACATCTTCGGGAACCAAAACTGAATGGCAGCAAAAACGCCAAACAAAGTGGATCCGAACAGAACGTAGTGGAAGTGAGCCACAATGAAATAGGTGTCGTGGAAATAGATGTCGACAGGCACTGCCGCCATGAAAATACCACTTAGGCCTCCAACGATAAACATTGAAACAAAGCCCGCACAGTTCAGGAAGATGGCGTTGAATCTGACTCGTCCACCCCAGATCGTTCCGATCCAGTTGAAGGTCTTAATGGCTGAAGGCAACGCAATCATCATTGTTGACGTCATAAATGTCATACCAAGTGCCGGGTTCATTCCGCTGGTGAACATGTGATGTCCCCAGACGATGAATCCCAGTCCGGCGATTGCAGACATTGAGTAAACCATGGGCTTGTAGCCGAAAATTGGTTTACGACACATGCATGACAGAATGTCAGATACCATACCCATCGCAGGCAGCAACATGATGTAAACCGCAGGATGAGAATAGAACCAGAACAAGTGCTGCCACAACAGCGGCTGCCCACCACCAACTGTAGGTTCAGCATTGTTGACAATGATGCCCGCTGGAATGAAGAAGCACGTTCCCATCATACGGTCGGCAACAAGCATGAACCCAGCCGCAGTCAGTACAGGAAGCGCGAACGCCTGAAGAATCGCTGTGATGAACATCGACCAGATCGTCAGAGGCATGCGAAACATCGTCATTCCCGGTGCTCGCATGTTGATGATCGTGGTCATGTAGTTGACTGATCCCATCATTGACGAGAAGCCGACCAAAGTCAGACCGAACAGCCACCATGTTTGAGCTGCCCCAGAACCAGGGGCCGCATTCACCAGGGCACTCAGCAACGGGTACGACGTCCATCCCGCTGCAGGACCTGCTGTGGCACCGCCGGCGACAAAGCTGATCGCAAAACATGCCATGGCTGGCCACATGCACCAGTAACTGAGCATGTTCCAGATCGGGAATGCCATGTCGTCTGCACCGATCTGCAGTGGAATCAGGAAGTTCCCGAAGGCACCGGCCAGCACAGGAATGATCACCAGAAAGATCATCACTGACGCATGCATGGTAAACAGCATGGTGTAGAACTCAGGTGAAATCTGACCGCCTTCGCCGGTGAAGATTTTGCCCAGAATTGGCATGTTCTCCCACGGAAACGCCAGCTGCCATCGGACTGCCAGTGCCAATGCCCCGCCGACCATAAGCATCAACATGGTTGTTACAAGAAACTGAATTCCAATGACCTTGTGGTCCGTTGAGAAAACGTACTTCTTGATGAAACCAATTTCGTGATGATGCTCGTGCCCGTGAGCGTGGCCATCACTATGTGATTCGATTGCCGGTGTTACAGTGGCCATCGAAGAACCTTCCAAAAAATTCGTACAGAAAACGTGGTCGGTAAACAGAGTTACCTGGTCTTATTTATTCTTCTTCAGCATCTTTGACGACACCGTCAAAGTCCTGATCTTCCTTCAGGCGTGCGAGATACTCATTAACCTTGTCCTGAGGCTCGGCCACAATAATGGCTCGCATTTTGTAGTGTCCCCAGCCACAAAGTTCTGCACACAGCAGTTGGTATTCCCCAGCCACTGGAATCTCAAACCAGACTGGAATGATCAAGCCAGCCACAGCGTCCTGCTTCACTCGCAATTCGGGAGCAAAGAAGGCGTGCTGAACATCGTCTGTTCTCAGATTGAATTTCACTGGACGACCGGTAGGCACGTGAATCTCGTTCACGGCATACAGGTCTTGGGGTTCAGGTTGGTTCTTAAGTGGCTGCCCTGCTTCTGGATAGCGAATCCGCCATTCAAACTGACGTGCAGTCACTTCGAATTTTGGGCCGTCCTCCTGAGTCTGCTCAGGATAGTAGGACTGAACTCGGAACTCTGCCCAAACATCCATCTGGTACAAAGCAATGAACACCAGCACAAAGGCGGGAACGATGGTCCAGATCAATTCAAGGCTGTGACTACCGTGAGAAAACTCAGCAGACTCGCCGTCCTTTTTGGTGGCGCCCTTCCAGATCACGTAGCCCAGCGCAAACTGTGTGCCCACGAAAACCACTGTCACAATCCCCAGAATGAGATAGAACAGTTCGTCGATACGTTTTCCCAGAGGGCTCATGGCATCCCCTGGGAACCACCAGCCATTTGAAGACGCAATCATGCAAATCCAGATTGCGACTGCTGGCCAGAAGAAAAAGAATAGTGCCCAGAACTTCTTCACGTGTAAATTCTCCAGATCATTAACAGGCCGCAACTAGAGCGATGCTGCTGTTGCCGGATCTTCTGATGTTGCCACAGGTGCGTGGCCGGGTTCTGCATTGAACGGCACACTCAGGACATAGTTGACGATATGCCAGATGTCTTCATGCTTCAAATTCTTGAAGGAAGGCATTCTTGAACCCTTAATTCCTGCGTGGATACGTCGGAACAAGTCAATTGGTCGACGTCCACCTCGGTAAATTCCCTGTGTCAGATTTCGTGGCTGATTAACGTTGTCCCACACATCGTGCAGACCAGGTTCCGTATACAGCTGCTTGGTGACAGGGTTCTCTTCGTAGATCGTTGTTTGAGGACCATTACCTTTGGCTGAAATTCCGTGGCAGTCCGCACAGTTGATGGTCTTGCTTAGGTAAAGCTCACGACCAATTCTGCGTGACTCAATGGTATCCTCGACGCGAGCGATTTCGGGAACGACCAGGGCATCCTCAGAATTGGCTGAATCCCAGCGGCCAGACAGATCGTCAGTCACAAACTCAAGGCTGTCCTGCATATCTTCCGCAAGAAAAGACTTCAGCTCTTCAACGATGTCTTTTCGTGACTCACCTGAATCCCGGCGAGACTTAACAGCTTCTTCTGAGTAGTCGGACGCCAGTTCGCTCACAACTTTTCGTTCAAACTCGCCACGCATAGCCAGAAAACGCACGTACTCAACAACGTCAGCGAGGTCGTCTTCGTTCAACATGGGAACGAACGAAGGCATGTAAGTGCCTGGAATTCCATTCCGAAGAACGCGAGACAGGTCGTCTTTACTAGCCTTCGACAACGCATCTGTTGATGTGAATTTGAAAACACCATGACGATAGTCACGAGGTCGAGGTGTCAAGTACTGTGCTGTTGGCCCGGCTCCGTCTCCGCTGGTGCCGTGGCAGTGCGAACAATGACGCATGTACAAGCCGCGTCCATGAACAAGCTTCTGTCCGCCGCCAACAATCACTTCGTCGCCAGCTGCAGGGGCCACTTCCATTGCAGCAGACAACGACGCCAACCCGGTTTCAGGCTGCCATGCATTGACGACGACCACAGAGGGAGCGGCCGTGCCTGTTACAAACTGAAGCAGGATGGTTTCGTTTTCAGCTGTTGCCAATTCGCCATCAAAGCTGATCTTCAGTTCCTTAACAGCAATTGAAGCGTCGGGCGTTTCAGCAAGTTTGCCCGAAATTCCACCAAAGTCGATTGGCAACTTCGTCCACGCCATGAGGTCTTGAGGATCGCCAAATCGATCATCAACCAACTTCTTGACGCCGGGTAATTCGCCAATGCCGTTTTGCGCTTCGGCAATCAAAGAGTCAGTACGATCGCTGTAGACGAATCGCGACTTGAACGCTTCCGGATAGTCAGACGACCCTGAACAACCAGCGAATGACACAAGTGCCAAGCCAATCGTCAAAATAGTGAATTGTCTGTTTGTCTTAACCAACATCAATAAGCTCTCAATCGGCTTGGCAGTAAACTCAAACTGTTAGCGGCTCAATTAAAATTCAAGCTTGCTGGACGGGTACTTAATTTCGACTTCCTTTGCCTGACCGGAAGCAATCGTCACAACCAACTTGCGTTCGACGAACTTTCCAGAGGCAGCTTCGTGCCAAACAGCAAATGTATGTTCACCAGCGGGCAGGTTCGGAATTTCAAACTTGCCGTTTTCATCCGTGATTGCAGCGAACGTGTGATCAATTGGCAGGTGGTACGCCTTCATCCAGGCGTGATAGTCGCACTTCACTTCAATAGGTTCTGATTCTGCTCGGTTATAAGTGATCTGAAGTTTACCTTCACGATCTCCGGGAGCGACCCCGCTGTTGACGCCCTGATTCTTGTTCGGGTAAGAGTGAGTATTGTGAGCGACTGTGTCCTCACTCAACACTTTGACAGTTACACCCGTCGGCACAATCAAACAATGAGGCTTGAAGCGACAGTACTGCTGATCGAAAATCAACGCTTCATCGGTTGATTCAAGAGCACCACTTCCCTTGGGAGCTTTCTGCATATACACAAATACGTTCGCGACTCCGTTGTCGGCGCCGAGGACAAGACGCTCATCAGGAACGTCGAACTTGGCACACACTTCTTTGTCTTTCACGTCTGCACCCATGGCGATCAACGGTGGCAGGTTCGTTGCCGTTCCGTCAAGGACAACCCGTCCAACAAGAGAACCAGGTCCGGAGCCACCGGCTGATTCGCTTACGGTTTCAGCCTGGGCACCAGTTTCTTCAGTTGAGGCGATGTTTCCGCCTAAATCTGCCGGCAGAACGGTAACGTTAGGTTCAGCCTGGGCACCAGTTTCTTCAGTTGAGGCGATGTTTCCGCCTAAATCTGCC
>CALFSX010000186.1 GCA_937916515.1 uncultured Planctomycetaceae bacterium
GTTTCGACTTGAACGTCGGCGAATGTCGATCGTGAGCCAACAAGCAGGGTGGCAAGAATAACGGCAAAAGATTTCATGGACATGATCAGTACTTCGGGAAGAGGGCCGGGGTTGGGAAGCGTTCTTCCAGGCTGGAAGCGTCGTTGAGGTATTCCTCACGCGGTACCTGCACCTGTGGCCAGTTACCGGGGCGGACTCGGACGACGCGGCCGGGGCGGATGCCTTCGATGATGAGATCGGTCTCAAAACGAATCTGGATGCCGCTGCTGCCCAGATGCGATTCTCCGTCCGTCTGCGTAACGTCGAGGATGGAACCGCGAGAGGCCATGTGCGCTGGCCCGTAGGCGCCGTGGGTGTGCTTCAACGTGTTCTCGACCGCATTCATCATGGCCGAGGTGCCCTTCTTGAAATCGGCGTACAGGGATTCGTCCATGCCGCCGAACAAGGTCGCGGTCACAGTCGCGTGGCCGAACTTGCCATACTCGACGGCATCGATCCAGGCGGGCATCCAGCGGCTGCGGATGAAGGCCTTATGCGTCTCGGTCTGGTTGCGGGCCGCCCGCTGCATCGCGGTGTCGTCCAGCCAAATGTCCGAGATGTGGAAGCGGGTGAACACGCCGCCTGGTGTGGGTTTCCAGGTGATCCCGAGTAGCACCGCCTGGCCGTCGAGGGACTTCTTTCCGCTGGCGGGCCAGATGTCCTCGGCGATCAGGTCCTCGACTTCGAGCCGCTCGCGGCCGCGCCAGATCCGGGTGGCGGCATCAAACGTCATCGTTTCCTCGCTGGCCTTGCCGTCTCCGCCTTCCTTCGGTTCGCGGCTGGCGACGATCATCCCTGAATTGTTCTGCAGGTCCACTTCTTTGAGCGTCCAGACCAATCCTTCGCGAAAGCAGTGGCTTGGCTCGTCTTCTAGCAGGAGGACGTGGTTCTCGGCGGGGTAGATGCCGGCGCCGCTGTAGCCCGAATTTTTCTTGCGGTTGTCCACCGGCAACACCGGCACCGCCGAAAGCTTCGGGTCCGGCGGAAGAAAGGCCCGGACGTGCAGCACGGTGCCGAGCGGGATGTCGCGCAGATCCGCCGGTGCGCCGTGATAGCGGATGATGCCGTAGGGCAGCATGGCGAAGGGATGCGGAGCGTTCCGAAAATACTGGCCCGCCCCCTGCACGCGAAGGCTGCCGCGGCGATTGGCGTGATCCACGTACACCAGTTCACCACGATAAGAGAGCGCTTTTTCCAGAGGGGGAAACTTCCCGGACTCGGGGCGGAAGGGTTCGCCTTCACCTTCGGCGTTAGCAGTACTCGCGAGCAGGGACACGCCAAAGTAGAGCGCGGCGAACCAGCAGGTAGATTTGAGTTGTGTCATCGTTCGATTTCGCTGGGTCAGTATTTCGGGAAGATTTCGGGGGATGGAAAGCGATCCTTGGGGGTGTTCTCGAAAAGATATTCCTCCCGGGGGATCTGGGTCTTCGGCCAGCTTTCCGGGCGGACACGAACGACTCTTCCGGGGCGAATGCCTTCGATGATCAGGTCGGTCTCAAACTGGATTCGGATGCCGCTGCTGCCGAGCGGGATTTCTCCGGGTGTCTGAGTGACGTCAAGGATTTTGCCATTGGAGGCCATGTGGGAAGGCCCATAGTGACCAGCTGCGTGCTTCAACGTATTCTCGGCTCCATTCATTTGTGCCCCGACGCCCTTTTGGAAGTCGTTGTAGAGCGAGGAATCCATGCCGCCGAACAGCGTCGCGGTGACGTTCGCGCGGCCGAACTTGCCATACTCGACGGCATCAATCCAGGCCGGCATCCAGCGACTGCGGATGAAGGCTTTGTGCGTCTCAGTCTGAAATTGGGCCGCGTACTGGATAGCGTCGTCCAGCCAGATGTCCGAGATGTGAAATTGAGTGAAAGCGCCACTCAGTCCATCACCTGGTGCGGGCTTCCAGGTGATCCCGAGCAGGACGGCCTGCCCACCGAGTTGTTTCTTCCCGCTGGCGGGCCATGCTTCTTCGGCGACCAGGTCCGCGACTCTGATTCGCTCGCGACCGCGCCAGATGCGAGTCGCGGCATCGAAGGTCAACTCTTCATCTTCGAAGTTGCCGTCTCCACCGGCCTTTGGCTCGCGGCTGGCGATGATCTTCCCCGCGTAGTTCTTGAGTTCCACTTCTTTAAGCTTCCATACCATTCCCTCGTTCAGGCAGTGACTGGGCTCGTCTTCGAGCAGCAGCACGTGGTTCTCGGCGGGTGCGGTACCGGTGCCACGATAATGCCCCGCATCTTTCGTCTTGTTATCAACCGGCAATAACGGCACGGCGGAAATCTTTGGGTCAGGCGGCAGAAAGGCCCGGACATGCATCACGGTGCCGAGCGGGATGTCTCGCAGATCCGCCGGAGCGCCGTGATAGCGGACAATGCCGTAGGGGAGCATGGCGAAGGGCTGCGGGTCGTTGCGATAAAACTTGCCCGTCCCCTGCACACGAAGGCTGCCGCGTCGGTTGGCATGATCCACGAAGACGAGTTCGCCCCGGTAGGAATGCGCCTTTTCCAACGGGGGAAATTTCCCGGCCTCGGGGCGGAACGGCTCGTCTGCGACGGCCGTGTGCCGTGACAATAGCAAGACGCTCATGAAGAACGTTGCGATCAAACAGATTCTTAGAGTCGTGTGAAAAGGCATAGCGGCTAACAGTTAGTGGTTGGCGATATTGGCTAAGAGCAAATAGCTAACGGCTAATAGCTCCTCACACTTCGATCACCTTATTGCTGTCGCCGAACGTATCAGTCTCTACACCCATGCGTTGGGCCATCAGGAGCAGAAGGTTGCTCATGTGAGCGTCCGGGTTCACAGGGCGGCTGCAGAGCTGGTAATGCGAGCTGGTGAGCGCTCCGTCCGCGCCGATCGCGTAGCCTTGGAAGCTTTTGGCGTCCTTGTTGAAGTCCAGATGGCTGCCGTGCTTCAGTCCGAGGTCCGAACCACCGGCGAGAACCAGCGGCAGGTTGGCGTTGCCGTGGCTGTGGCCGTAGGACATGCCGCTGCCAAACAGCGCCATCGTGGAGCCCAGGAGCGGCTGGCCATTGACATCCTTGGTCTCCGACAGCCGCGACAGGAAGTAGCTGAACTGTTCGATGGCGAACGTGTCGTAGTTGGTGAGCTTCTCGATATAGCCAGCATCGCCGCCATGGTGGCTGAGCTGATGCCGCGATTCGGTGATGCCAATTTCTGGAATGGCAAAGGCATCGCCTTCACCTCCGAGGCTGAACGTGGCCACGCGGGTCACATCCGTCTGGAACGCGAGCACCATGAGGTCATAGACTGTGCGGAAATAATCGCCCGCCATGGTTGCGGCAATGTCGCGGTCGGTGCGTTTGCGGTCGGCGTCGGAGATGGCGGGCAGCGGCGTGTCGAGCCAGGCATCGGCCCGCCGAGTGCGGATCTCCGCCTCACGGACAGAAGTGAGGTATTGATCAAGGCGTCCTTTGTCGGCAGCTCCCATCTTCTGCTCAAGCCGGCTCACTTCCGCGAGGTTGTCATCGAGGACGCTGGCTTTACGTCGCAACGCCCGCCGCTGGGCTGCGATGCCTCCTTTCGGTTCCTCGAACAGCGACGCGAAGATTTCACTGCAACGACGCAGCGCCGGCAACTGCACGCCGTCCGCAGTCCAGGCAAGGGAACCCTGCGTGAGCGCGATTTCCATCGAAGGGTATCGCGTGTGCTGCGCGGTGACTTGCGCCATCTTCTGGTCGACGGAGATCGTATTGCGATCCGAAGGGCCGAGTTTTCCGCCGGTCAGCCAGACCGAGATACAGTTGTGGTGATGACTGATGGCTCCCGGATGATGCAGACCGCTGATCGGCGTGATGACATCGCGGTGCTTTTCCAGCGGCTTGAGCGACCGGGAAAACTCATAGTCCTTGCCCGGTGTGGTGATCTGATAGTTCAGCGAATGGACGCCGTTCGCGAGGTAGATAAAGGCGCTGCGCCGAGGCGTGGCGGACTGTTGCTCGGCCGCTCTGAGCGGGATCATGCATTCCAGGAACGGAAGCGAGATAAAGGTGCCCATCGCACGGAGAGCGTGTCGGCGGTCGATTAGCCAGGATTGGGATAGGTAGTTGCTCATCGAGATTCTCCTTGGAAGGTTTTGGCAAGTGTTGGCTGGTAGGACGCCCTTTCCAGGGCGTCAGTAATGGCTTCGTTCTTGTAGGTAGGTCCTACGTCAGTTATCGAGTTGCAGCTTTGTGGTCGAGTTGCTCCGCAACTCGATTCCGAGTCGCGGAGCGACTCAGCCACATTCATCGTTTCCTTATCAATTCGGACAACGCCACCGCACGAACGATGTCCTTGACTCGGTAATCGTTTTTCTTCGCTTCTTCTTCAATCATGTTGATGTCCTCCCGGTCATCCACCGTCAGCACACGGCGAAGAGCGTAGGTGCAGAGCTGTTCGATGAAGGCTCGCGCGACCTTGTCGCGGTCTTCAAGCAACAGTTGTTTGAATTGGACAGAATTGGTGAATAGACGACCGTCGGGCATCACACCGGAGGCATCCACCAATGGATCTTCACCGACGCCTGTTGGAACCTGCTCGCGGGTGCGCCACTGGCCGATGGCATCGTACTGGTCAAATGCCAGTCCCAGCGGATCGATGTTGCGATGGCAGGCGGCACAACTCGCGTTCTTAGCGTGTGCTTCAATTCTTTTGCGGATGGTGATCTTGTTTCCCTGGGGTGGAATGGGCTCAATCGGATCAACATTGGCCGGTGGCGACGGCGGTGTCTTGTTGAAGATCGCTTCGCTGAGCCACACACCACGATGCACCGGGCGGTGACGGGTGCCGTCCGAGGTCAACCCGAGCACCGCGCCCATCGTGAGCAGGCCGCCGCGATGGTCCTCGGGCTTGAGCGCCACGCGCTGGAAGCCGCCCGTCTTCGGCTCGGGCAGTCCATAGAAATCGCAAAGTCGCGCGTTGGCCATCGTCCAGTCGGAATCGAGGAAGCCTTCAATAGGCAGGTTCTTCGCGAACATCTCGCGGAAATATTCAACCGGTTCCTCACGCATGCTCGTCTCAAGCCAGTCGTCATAGGTCGGGTAGAGTTTCTTATCCGGCGGGAACATGCCGACGCGGTGCAGTTGCAGCCACTGCCGCGAGAAGTCGTCGATGAACCGGTTGATCCGGCTGTCCATTAACATCCGGTCCACTTCTTTCTTCAGGCCCTCACAGTTCAGGGTGCCGCTACTGGCCGCAGTGAAGAGACCGTCGTCGGGCATCGAACTCCAGAGGAAATACGAGAGCCGCGACGCAAGTTCCGAGTCCGTGAGACGTTCGCGAGCCTCTGGTTCGCCCTCGACCAGATAGATGAAGTTTCGGGACGTCAGCACGCCCTGCAGCGCGATCCGATAGGCATCTGTCGCCTTTTCGCCCGCCTCGCGTTCGGCGTGATACGACTGCAAATAGTCCTCCAACTCCTCCTTCTTCACCGACCGCCGCCAGGCGCGTTCGGCGAAGCGCTGCAGATGCTCCGCGACCACCTCAGGTGTGGCGTCGTCTGGTGGCACCACGCCATTTCGCCGGGATGTTTCTGCCTCCGTGACCAGCGGTCCCTCCCATTCGATCCAATCGAGAAGCACCGTCGAGAAGAGGCCGTTCCCTTTGTCATCAAACATCTGCGGCGCGTTCGGATTCAGCAGCAGGGTTTCGCTGCTGTGCGTGAAAATATACCCGCCTCTGCTGCCTAGCGCACCGCGGAAGGCCGCGCCGGCTCTTCTGTCCACAACATCGGTGGCCACGACGCAGAAATCCAGCGACCCCGGCATCTCGAGAAACACCTCAAACTCATACACCTGCGGGCTGTCCTCGGGCGCCGTGAGGTCAAACTCGATCAGGCCATCCACCGTCTCCTCGCCGGTCCGCTTACCAATGCTCAGATGTGCTGTCTGTCCGCCGATCGGACGGGTGCCGCTGGCCTGGATGCGCACTTTGTACAGTCCGCTGTGCTCGGGGCCGGTCTTGCCGAACCAGTTGGCCGAGAGCGCGTTCTGGACATTTCCGGGAAAGAGCAGGTAACGCAGCGGCCGCTTGATGCCGAACCGGTCCAGCGCCTCCTGCTGTTCCTTCCCGCCGCCGTAACGCAACTCGGCGGCTGTCTTGCTTACTTTGCGAGCCTCGGCCGATGCGACGGGGAAAGCGCGGTCGAGCACCATGTCCGCCGCGCGGTAATAGCGGTCCACATGCGACGGCGAGAGCGAAAGCTGCGACCCAATGCGTTCAAACCCGTGCCACAGCGTGTCCTCATTCAGCTCGCCCGGTTTAGCCGGATCGTAGCGCACGCCGAGCAGATCGTAGACCGTGTTCTGATACTCCTTGCGACTGAGCCGATAGTGCGCCACCGCCGGCCGCGCCGCCATCCGCGCCGCTCGACCATCCTTGAGTCGTGAGTCGAGACTCATCACGAACGCTGCGATCTCGTCCAGAGTCGGCTGCGGTTCGTCCTTCGGAGGCATCTCGCCGCTATTAATCTTATCGAGCGCCTCTGCCCAGTGATGGCTGTCCAGGCCCGCCTTGAAATCGCGCGACAGCCGG